>NZ_DFOZ01000024.1:0-93464 GCF_002377005.1 Limnobacter sp. UBA3528
ACCCGACCCGCAGTTTAGGAGGGTCGTTCTCAGGCATCGCAAGGCTCAGCAAGGTATCAACAGGTTTTCTGGCGAGAGATCGGAACCCAAGCCGATAGGGCAATTAACAAGCACCGAGAGGCTGCAGTCCAGGCCGGTCACTCAGTTGGGTCGTGCTCAAACACTGCTCTGTAGGTTGGGTAAAAGGTACATAGCGACACCGCCATCACCAGCGCCACGCACATCATGTTCAGTGCACTCACGAACGCGGCAGGCAAACCCAATAAAGTGAATAAAACAACGAACACCGATGAAAAACCCAAACCCAAAATAAGCCAACCCATGCCATAAATCAGAAAGCTGCCTTTGTTTCGCCACACAGCAATCCAGCTTGAGAACAGGGCTTGCATGGGTTTCATGTTGTGCCAAACGACCAAAACCGGCGCAAACCAGAATGCCAACAACACCGGGATACTGGTGATGCCAATAAAGATCATATACAGCACCATGTACTCCATGAATGCGGCACTGGTTGCCGCATCGGCCTTTTGCAGGTCGTCAATCGACACCGTGGGTTGTGCGCCAAGAACAAGGTGTGCAAGCAGGCGGATCAACGCAAAGCATGCGGTGTAAATTGCTCCCAAAATCAACAAAGACTGTAGGTGTTTTCTGTTGTCCTGACTAAAGGCGTTGAACAAAACGCTAGGGCTGACCCGCAAGCCTTTTTGCCCCATTTTGCCTGCCAGCATGATTCCAAAACCCAAGGCGGGTGATGCGACAGCAACCGCGGCAGCACCGATGAAAGGGATCAGTATCCCGATGAAAAGAATGATAAAAAGATAAGTGTTGCCGAACAGGAACATTTCGCCCGGTTTGCTTCTGAATAGCTGCACGCCCTGCATCAGCCAATCCCATCCCGCGCTTGGCGGGCAAGTATGTACATAGTTGGCCAAGTGATTATTTCCTTAATTCGGTTGAAGAGCAAGCGGTATTCCCTGCCTGCGGGCAAGCAATACGCGTTCAAAATGTTTTGGATCTTTCACATTTAGTACTTCGGCTTCACGTGGCATGTAAAAATCGTAAAGTCTGGAGGTCCAAAAACGAAGCCCTGCAGCGCGTAGCATGTCTTGCCAAAGTTCGCACTCATGCTGGTTCAATTTGCGAACCTCTTGATAACCACTCAACAAAGCACCCAACAGTTCGGGTTTGAGTTCACCCTGGTCGGGCTTGTCATTGGCCAGTTCAATGCACCAGTCGTTTGCGGTCACCGCGAGATCAAACAAAAAGGTATCTACACCAGCGAAATAAAAGTCGATAACCCCGCCAAGAGAATCGCCCTGCATCAAAGCATTGTCGCGAAACAGATCGGCGTGTACTGCCCCTTTGGGCAGCATTCTGTAGGCATGGCGTTCAGCAACCGCCTTCTGATGATGGACTTCGCTGTGCAACAGTTCTTTGACCGGGTTGGGCAGGTATGAATCCAGGGCATTCATTGCACTTTCAATCCACGCCAAACCTCGGGGGTTGGGCGTGTTGCAAGGAAAATCAGCCACCGCTAGGTGAGCCTGTGCGCAAAATCGACCAATTTGTTGGCATTGGGCTGCATTGGGCCGCTCAACCGATTTCCCGCCAAGGCAATTCACCAACGTGGCAGGTTTGCCATTCAGTTCGCTGAATAACTCGCCCTGCGCATTGGGTATCGGACCAGGCACAGCCAAGCCCTTTTTGGCCAGATGTTTCATCAAACCCAGGTAAAACGGAAGGTCTTCCGCCTTCAGCTTTTCGAACAGGGTTAGAACAAACCGGCCCTTGCTGGTGTTGACAAAATAATTGGTGTTTTCAATGCCCGACTCAATGCCTTCAAATGAAAGCAATTCACCGCAATCCCGGCCCTCCAGCCATTGTTGCAGTTCAGTTTGGGTAATGCGTGTAAAAACAGCCATTCAAAGTCCTGAGTAGGGTCATGAGCACTCCGGATTTTACCTGTGTTTGACCCTGCTTTATAAGTCCAACAGCTTCTCTGTTTCACTGTCTGATGGATTGAAGGTGCGTTTCTCGTAGAAGTGGAATATGCATTTCAACACCTCCTCTGGTGTTTCAACCACCTCAAACAGGTCCATGTCTCCCGGGCTGATCATTCCCTCGCCCAGCAAATGGCTTTTTACCCAATCAATCAGACCCGCCCAGAACTTGGATCCCACCAAAATAATGGGAATACGTCTGCCTTTGTTGGTTTGAATCAGCGTGAGTGCCTCGAACATTTCATCGAGGGTGCCAAAGCCACCTGGCATCACCACATAGGCACTGGCATACTTCGCAAATGCCACCTTGCGTGCAAAGAAGTGGCGAAATGTGAGTGAAATATCCTGATAGGCATTGCCGCTTTGCTCGAACGGCAGTTCGATATTCAAACCGACGCTGGGTGATTCACCCGCATGCGCGCCTTTGTTGGCGGCCTCCATGATGCCAGGCCCGCCACCGCTAATGACAGCAAATCCGGAGTCAGACAGAGCCCTGGCAATATTCTCAGTGAGCGTGTAATAGGGGTGGTCTAGCGGGGTTCTCGCGCTGCCAAAAATGGAGACTGAAGGGCGAATTGCCGACAGCTTCTCGGTCGCCTCAATGAACTCTGCCATAATTCCCAACACATGCCACGACTCCCTGGCCTTCACTGCGGTGGATTGTTCTTTGGAGGGAAGGTGGCGCAATGTCGGAATATTCTTATTTTTGGTTGTCATATGAAGCGATTACTCCTGGTTGATGGGTCGAGCTACCTGTACCGTGCCTTTCATGCCATGCCCGATTTGCGAAACCGCGCAGGCGAGCCCACTGGGGCCATTTATGGCATGGTCAACATGCTTCGACGCCTGCGTGCAGATTACAACACTGACGATATCACTTCCAATTGTATCGCCTGTGTGTTCGATGCGCCGGGCAAAACCTTTCGCGACGACATTTACCCGGAATACAAAGCGAACCGGGCCAGCATGCCCGAGGACCTGGCTGCGCAAATCCCCCACATTCACGAAGTAACCCGTGCCATGGGCTGGCCCATTGTGATGGAGCCCGGCATTGAGGCGGACGATGTCATTGGCACCCTGGCGCAAGTGGCGCTGGAGCAGGGTTTCGATGAGGTGATTGTGTCCACTGGCGACAAAGACATGGCGCAATTGGTGAACGACAAGGTTCGACTGGTCGACACCATGAAAAACGCAGTCATGACCCGGGACTCGGTGTTTGAAAAGTTTGGCGTGTATCCCGAGCAGATTGTGGATTACCTGACCCTGGTAGGCGACACGGTTGACAACGTGCCAGGTGTAGAAAAAGTGGGACCTAAAACCGCTGCAAAGTGGCTGGCTGAGTACAAGACGCTGGATGGCGTGGTGGCCAATGCCGACAAAATTGGCGGCAAAGTGGGGGAGAACCTGCAAAAGGCCCTGGACTGGTTGCCCACAGGCAAATCTCTGGTCACCATTAAAACAGATTGCGAGTTTGAGCTGCGCCGCCACATTGAGGAACAGCTAAAGGCCAATCCGGAAAACAAAGACGCGCTCAAGGATTTATTTCAACGGTTTGAATTCAAAACCTGGTTTCGCGCTTTGGGCGGTGTGGGTGAAGACGAAGCTTCAGCCAAGCCGAAAGTGGAAGGACCGCCTGACGGCAGTTCGATGAGCCTGTTTGATGCGCCCACGCAAGCCGTAGACTCCATCGAAACCATTTGTGTACAAACACAAGCACAGCTTGATTCGCTACTCGCTGAATTAAAAGCCGCTGCAGCCAGTAAAACGCCGGTTGCTTTTGATACTGAAACCGACTCGCTGGAACCCATGAATGCCCGCATTGTGGGCCTTTCATTCTCAGTGAAGCCGGGCGTGGGCTATTACATTCCACTGACGCACCAGGATTTGACGGCAGAGCCGCAACTGCCACTGGCCGAGGTGTTGGCGTTTCTGAAGCCTTGGTTTGAAGATTCCGATTCGCCCAAAATTGCCCAGAATGCAAAATACGACTTACATGTGATGGCCAATCATGATGTGTGGGTCAAGGGTTTGTTCGAAGACACCATGCTGGCCAGCTACATTCTGGAAGCACACAAGCCGCATGGCATGGACGCCTTGGCCCTGCGCTGGTTGAACTACAACACCATCAAGTACGAGGAAGTGGCCGGCAAAGGTGCCAGCCAAATTACCTTTGACCAGGTGCCGATTGACACCGCCACCAAATACGCTGCCGAAGACGCGGAAGTTACCTTGCGCCTTGCCCACACCTTGAAAGCCGAGCTGGACAAGGTGCCAGAACTTGCCAAGCTGTACCGCGACGTGGAGTTGCCTTTCGGACAGGTGTTGTTTGAAGTAGAACGCAATGGCGTGTTGATTGATTCAGACAAGCTGGAGGCACAAAGCGCCGAAATTGCTGACAAGCTTAAACTGATTGAAGAACAGGCTTTCGAATTGGCCGGCGGCAGTTTTAATTTGAACTCACCCAAGCAAATTGGCGAATTGTTGTTCGACAAATTGGGTTTGCCAGTCGTTAAAAAAACCGCCAGTGGTGCGCCCTCGACCGATGAAGAAGTGCTCAGCAAACTGGCCGAAGATTATCCTTTGCCTGCCAAGTTATTGGAACACCGATCACTGGCCAAACTGAAAAGCACCTACACCGACAAATTGCCGCGTATGGTGAATGCACGCACCGGGCGTGTGCATACCAATTATGCGCAGGCGGTGGCTGTTACGGGCCGCTTGGCCAGCAATGATCCCAACTTGCAGAACATCCCTGTGCGCACCGCCGAAGGTCGTCGAGTGCGCGAGGCCTTTATCGCGGCGCCTGGCTGTGTCTTGGTCTCGGCTGATTATTCGCAGATCGAGTTGCGCATCATGGCGCATATTTCCGGGGATGAAGCGCTGATCCATGCTTTCAATGAAGGCTTGGACATTCACAGTGCCACCGCATCTGAAATTTTTGGTGTGGGTTTGAACGAGGTTACCTCTGATCATCGTCGCACAGCCAAGGTTATTAACTTTGGTCTTATTTATGGCATGAGCGCGTTTGGTTTGGCCGGTAACCTGGGCATTACCCGAGAGGCGGCCAAGTTGTACATTGACCGGTACTTTGCCCGCTACCCGGGTGTTGCGAAGTTCATGGACAATGTGCGCGCACAAGCCAAGGAAGACGGCTTTGTGCAAACCGTGTTTGGGCGCCGGCTGTGGCTGCCTGAAATCAAAAGCCCCAATGGCCCACGCAGGGCGGGCGCGGAACGGGCTGCGATCAACGCGCCCATGCAGGGCACGTCTGCAGACCTGATCAAGATGGCCATGGTGGAATTGTCGGCCTGGTTGAAGGCAGAAAAACTCAATTCAAAAATGATCATGCAGGTGCACGATGAAGTCATTTTCGAAGTACCCAAGGGTGAACTCGAATTGATTCAGAAGCGCGTACCTGAAATCATGACCCAAGTGGCCAAGCTGCGAGTGCCTCTGGAAGTGGGATGTGGCGTTGGCAATAATTGGGAAGAGGCGCATTGAATTCTCTGGAGCATGTGATGAGCACAATTAAAAACAAAGAAAATCAGGAACACCTTGAAGCATTGACCGGCGGCGGCAAGCTGCCGATGAGTCGCCGCACTTTGTTGAAGGGTTTCACGGTTGGCGGCTTTGCAGCAGCAGCGTCGCCTGTGTTGGCTCAAGCGATTACCACGCCCAGTGATGGCCTTGAGGAAGGTCGCGTGTTTGTGGATGTAGGCGACGATGACATGTTTGCTTATCGCGCTTACCCCAAAGGCAAAAAGAATGCACCGGTCATTCTGGTGGTGCCTGAAATTTTTGGGGTACACGCTTATCTGGAAGATGTGTGCCGACGTTTTGCCCAAGCGGGTTTCTATGCCTTGGCCCCCGAAATATTCTTTCGCCATTCCGAGCCAGGGCAATACGCCACCGTGGCCGCCATTCTGGAAAATGTCATCGCCAAAATGGACGACAAACAGGTGATGGCCGACCTGGACAAATGTGTTGAATTTGCAGGCACAGAGGGTGCCGATCTCCAAAAGCTCGCGGTCACTGGGTTTTGTTGGGGTGGGCGAATTACCTGGTTGTACGCGGCACACCAGCCCGCTGTGAAAGCCGGGGTGGCTTGGTATGGTCGCTTGGTGGGGGCGAAAACTGACTTAACGCCGGTGCACCCTGTGGATGTTGCCGCGCAATTGAAGGCTCCGGTATTGGGTTTGTATGGTTCAGAAGACAGCTCGATTCCGCTGGACACCGTGGATCAAATGAGAAAAGCCCTGGCCGCAGCCCAGACCAATCCATTTGCAAAGGCCAGTAGCATCACCGTGTTTGACAAAGCTCAGCATGGTTTCCATGCCGATTATCGACCCACCTACAATTCGGCCGCGGCGAAACAGGCGTACAATCAGGCCCTTGAGTTCTTGCGGGGCAAGAACCTGATCTAATTTCGGACCAATCCAAATCGTGCAATCCAGTTTACCGCTTGTTCTCCTGGCCGCTGCCTTGGGCACGGCCTTGGCCATTTTTGCATCTGCCTTGTTGACAGCACGACACATCGCTCGCTCTCTTGAGCCCATGGTCAGCGTGTCTGCTGGCGTGCTGTTGGGCGCGTCGCTTTTGCATTTGTTGCCCGAGGCATTGGACAAGGGCATGGATCATCACAACTTGTTTGCCTTGTTGCTGGCAGGTTTGTTGTTTTTCTTTGTGCTGGAAAAGTTCTCGATATTTCGCCATAGCCACCATCACGAACATGATGGACACGACCATCACCATGGTTTCGACAAACGCGAAGCCCGTCGTGGAGGATTGTTGATCGTCGTGGGCGATTCAATTCACAACTTTGCCGATGGCTTGTTGGTGGCCAGTGCATTTTTGGTTGATTTCGAGTTGGGTTTGGTCACTACACTAAGTGTGGTGCTGCATGAAATTCCACAACAAACCGGCGATTATCTGGTGCTGGTGAATGCAGGTATCGCCCGCAAAAAAGCCTTGCAGTTGATGTCGGTCGCTGGTCTGGCTGCAGTGTTGGGTGCGGGTTTGGGTTACACCTTGTTCACTGAATTGCAGGCGTTGTTGCCCTACGCTCTGGTGTTCGCTGCCGCCAGCTTTATTTATGTGGCGGTTGCCGACCTTATCCCTCAAATGCAGCAGCGCGTGAAAATCAAGGAAAGTGTGGTGCAACTGTTATGCATTGGGTCAGGCGTTGCATTGGTGGCCTTATTGGCTGAAATCCTTCATCACCATCATTGAACAGCTAGCCGCCCGCTTGTTTTCTCTGGTGGGTGGCATAAGAAGAAATTCCTCCGCAGGCGATAATCAGCAAAACACCCAACCAGGTTGTGCTGGTTGGTATGTCGCCCAGCACCAAAATTCCGAAGAAAGTCGACACCAGAATCGTGCAATATTGTAACGCAGCGGAAAGCCAGGTTGAGCCGCTTCCAAATGAGCGTGTCAAGGCAAGGTTGCCAGCGCCGCCAAAAAATCCCAACGCTACGAGCCACAACAAAGACCAATTGGCATCTGGAGCCTCGAACACTACAAATTCACCAAAGCCAATGATGTACACCAGCGACGTGACTGTCGCAGTGCCTGCGAAGTACAGCACGGTTCGCCACTCGGGCTCGCGTGCTTGTCCAAGGCTTTTCAATTGCATATAAGCCACGGCTGACACTGCACCAGCACCCAGGCCTATGAGGGCGATTTGTAGTTGGTCGCCGTAAAACACAGGTTGAAGAACAGCGATAACGCCAGAAAAGCCGATTGCAATTGCGAACTGTTCCAGGCGGTTTCTTGACTGACCATACCAAAGCCACAGAATCAGGGCGATGAACAGGGGGGAGGTATACATGAGGGTGGTGGCGGTGGCCAGGGGCAGCTGTGTGGTGGCGTAAAAACCGCACCACATGGCAATAATTCCTGCAACATTTCGCTTCAAATGCAGCATAGCCACTGGGCTTTTCAGGCTCAGGCCCTGAAGCAGAGCCCAAACGGTGATTGCAATGGCGGGCACTGCACCGCGAAACAGGACAATTTCACCCAAAGTGGCATGGGTGCCCGCGAGTTTGACCATCAGGCCCATGGTGCCGAAACACAGGCAGGCCATTAACATCCAGAGTGCTTGCATGGGGGCAGATTGTAGCTCGGCTTCCAGACGTGGATGAATGATCAGGACAATTCGGGCGTGGCTTTGTAATGTGCAAAGCTCGGATCAAGCCACACCTCCCGTTTCTCCAGGGGCGTGTTGTCCATCGAATGGGTAATGCGAAATACACGCAGGCTGGGCGCATCCGGAATTTTATTGAACAGGCTCGCGATACGCGGTTCCATCGACTTCACCGACACTTCATCGGTCATCTGGCCAATCCGCATTTGAAACACCTCGGAGGCCAAACGGTACAGGTTGCCGGCCGATTTCTGCAGCATTTCAATGCTCAACTTCGGAAAAACCTTTTTGGAGAGGCACAGCTGCTCGTAAGCAATCAGTTGGGTGTGCAGCATGTGCCGAACTTCAATCAACCAGATTGGATCGCCCAAGGCGATGCCAAGAGCGCGAGATTCTTCGGCGTCAGCCTGAATACTCTCCAGGCTGATCAACTCGGTTTTTACTTCGGTACCCGCGTACTCGGTGGCCCAATGATTATTGAGTTTGAAGGGATCTGCCCGGTCATAAACTGGTGAAGGCAGGGCTTTGTCGGTGACGAATGTACCGATACCCTGCATTTTTGTCACCAGTCCCGATTTTTCCAAAGCTTCAATCGCTCGGCGTATGGTTCCAATAGAGACCTGGAAGCGGTCCGAGAGCTTTTTTTCATTGGGCAGTGGTTCACCGACTTTCCAGGTTTGCCTGAAAATTTCATGGGTCAGTACTTCACTGATTTGCTGGTAGGCGGGGCCGCCACTGCGTACAACGGGCCCGTCCAAAGAATTGGAGCCACGCATCATTTAAATATATCCAGAGTTTTATTTTTGTCTAATCAATGTACCAGAAAAAGATTAAACAAAAATACAAATCGCGATATTGATTTTGACGATGCGTGGTTTTGCCGTTTAGAAGGTCTTTTTTAGTTTCCCGGACTGGTCGTGGGTGGGGTTCATTTGGGCCCCGTACCAGGCGTGAAAGTGCGCCATGCCGTCCTCCATTGGACTTTGATAAGGGCCAGCGTCGTGTTCTCCGCGTTCCATCAGCACCCGTCGGCCTTCATCCATTCGTTCGGCAATCTCGTCGTCTTCAACAGCGGTTTCCATGTAGGCAGCCTGTTCAGCTTCCACGAATTCCCGTTCAAACAGGCGAATTTCTTCGGGGTAATAGAACTCAACCACATTTAAGGTTTCTTGCGGGCCTTGGGGGTGCAGCGTTGAAACGACCAGCACATGCGGGTACCACTCCACCATGATGTTGGGGTACATACAAAACCAGATTGCGCCGTATTTGGGCTCTACACCGTTGCTGAACTTCTTGACGGCCTCGTGCCACTGCTTGTAAACCGGTGTACCCGGGCGGCGCAGGCCAGCTTTCACGCCCACGGATTGAACGCTCCAGTTTTCGCCGTAATACCACTGCAAATCCGAGCAACTGACAAATTGGCCAAGACCTGGGTGAAAGGGCTCAACGTGGTAATCCTCCAGATAAACCTCGATGAAGGTTTTCCAGTTGTAGGGCAGCACATTGGTTTTTACCGAATCCAGCTGGAACTCAGAGAAATCAATTTCCTCCAGAAACGGTACCTTCTTCAGGTCTTCAAGAACATTGCGTCCGGAATTGAACAGCAATCCACGCCAGTTTTGAAGCGGATACGACTGCAGCTTGGTACAAGGCTGTTGCGCAAAATGGGGTGCACCCAGCAATTCACCTTTCAAATCGTATGTCCAGCGGTGAAGCGGACAAACAATATTGCTGGAATTGCCATGGCCTTTCAGCATGATGGCTTGGCGGTGACGACATACATTGGACAAAAGCTCGATTTCAGAGCCGTTGTTCACCAGAATGCGACCGTCACCTTCCCACGGAAGTGACCTCCAGTCGCCTCGCTCGGGCACCCAATGGGTGTGGCCGACGTAACCCGGTCCGTCTCGATAGAGTAGTTGGATTTCATCCTTTAAAACATGTTCATCAAAATACGTTGAAACATGAGGCTGCAAGCTTGATTGCGTCACAGCATGTGACACCTTGGACAAATCACTCAAATCGGACATGATCCCGGGGACCTCCTCCAACAGTGTCCCTGATCGACACTGATGCAAATTAACCTGTTGAACAAAAAGAGAAAGTGGGATTGTACCCTTTAGTCTGCATTCCGGCCAAAGACTTTTCGCCTTTGGGCAAAGTCGCAGTAAAATGGAAGACTTTGCATCACGCACAGCAGCACAATGAGCTCAAGCAAATCGAAAACAGCGCCTGTCGACAACGCCCAAGCGGTGCCAGTCTCTTTTGAAGAGGCGGTGGCCGAACTTGAGGCTTTGGTGAATACCATGGATTCCCAGAATCTTGGCCTGGATCAATTGCTGACCGATTACAAACGCGGTGCGTATTTGGTGAAGTATTGCAGGGACCGTTTAAGCCAGGTTCGCAAAGAGGTAACCGAGATTGAACAAACATTGAACAAACCGGCTGATGAAGGTGCGCAGTGAATTACGCCCAACCCATTCAATTGAACTGGTTTGACGAGACCCGAGCGGGTTTTGAAGCGGTATTGGCTGACAAGTTAAAGCAGTTCGAAGGGCCCTCCAGCGAGTTGAATGCGGCCATGGAATATGCCTTGCTGGATGGTGGAAAGCGCTTGCGTGCCATGTTGGTGTTCGCAGCGGGCTACGCTGTGGAAACGCCCACCTCTCAGTTAAATGATGCTGCTTGCTCCATCGAAGCCATGCATGCCTATTCGTTGGTGCATGATGATTTGCCCAGCATGGACAACGATGTGCTGCGCCGGGGCAAGCCAACCTGCCATGTGAAGTTTGGTGAGGCCTTCGCTTTATTGGCTGGCGATGCGTTGCAAACCGCCGCTTTTCAATGGTTGGCTGAATCGAATCAGGGCAGTGTGCAGGTTCGCATGCAGCAAATTGCTGCCTTGGCCAGCGCCGCTGGTTTGCAAGGCATGGCCGCTGGGCAGGCAATCGATCTTGCGCATGTGGGCAAACCCATGGATTTGCAGTCGCTTGCCACGATGCATGCGCGCAAAACCGGTGATCTGATCACGGCGTCTGTGCGCATGGGGTATGTCAGCAACGCGACGCTTTCAGCCGTTGAGAAGAATGGATTAGAGGCCTATGCCCATTGTTTGGGCTTGGCATATCAGGTAATAGACGACATATTAGATGTGGAGTCCACCAGTGACGTGCTCGGTAAAACATCGGGCAAAGACGCACTGAACAACAAACCCACCATGGTGAGTTTGATGGGCTTGGGCGAAGCCAAAGCGCTTTTGGCCCGGTTACGTGAGCAGGCTTTTTCGGCCTGTGAGGTGATTGCTGCAACGCGCCGTGCTCCGTTGGAAACCCTTGTAGAACTGATTACAAACCGGAAATCATGACCGATCTGCTGAAAAAAATTGATTGCCCCGCAGACTTGCGGCGACTGTCCGAAAACCAGTTGCCCAAGCTGGCCGACGAGTTGCGCAATTACATTGTGGAGCAAGTCGCCAAGACCGGCGGGCATTTGTCGTCCAACCTGGGTACGGTCGAATTGACAGTCGCCTTGCATTATGTGTTCAACACTCCGAATGATCGCGTGGTGTGGGACGTAGGCCATCAAACCTACCCGCATAAAATTTTGACTGGCCGGCGTGATGCCATGCCGGGCTTGCGCCAGTACGGTGGCATTTCAGGTTTTCCGAAGCGTTCGGAATCTGAATACGATGCCTTTGGTACAGCCCATTCCAGCACCTCTATTTCCGCTGCCTTGGGCATGGCGGTTGCCTCCCGCAATCTGGGCGTGAATCGTAAACACATTGCTGTGATTGGCGATGGCTCGATGACCGCAGGCATGGCTTTTGAGGCCTTGAACAACGCCGGCGTTACTCCCGACATCGATTTGCTTGTCATTCTGAACGACAACGACATGTCGATTTCCCCGCCTGTGGGCGCACTGAACAAGTATTTGGCCAAGTTGTTGTCCGGTCGCATGCTGAACAATGTGAAGGAAGTTGGTAAGGGCATCTTGGGTGTGGCCCCGCCTCTGTATGAACTGGCACATCGACTTGAAGAGCATGTCAAAGGCATGATGAGCCCGGCGACACTGTTCGAGGAATTTGGATTCAATTACTACGGCCCCATTGATGGTCACGACCTGGACGCTTTGGTGCCTACCTTGCAAAACCTGCGTGCCATGAAAGGCCCGATCTTCCTGCATGTGATTACCAAAAAAGGCGCGGGCTACAAGCTGGCCGAGCAAGACCCGGTGCTGTACCACGGCCCAGGCAAGTTCGACCCCAGCATCGGCATTCAAAAATCCACCACACCCAAGCCACCCACATACACCCAAATTTTTGGCAAGTGGTTGTGTGACATGGCGCAATCTGATCGCAAGCTGGTGGGCATTACGCCTGCCATGCGTGAAGGTTCCGGAATGGTGGAATTTGAGCGTCGCTTTCCTTCGCGTTACTTTGATGTGGGTATTGCAGAACAACACGCGGTTACTTTTGCGGCTGGTTTGGCCTGCGAGGGTATGAAACCTGTAGTGGCCATTTATTCCACCTTTCTGCAGCGCGCCTACGATCAGCTGATTCACGATGTGGCCCTACAGAATCTGGATGTGACATTCGCACTGGATCGAGCTGGTTTGGTGGGGGCTGATGGTGCAACCCACGCAGGCAATTACGACATTGCTTACCTGCGCTGCATTCCGAATATGGTGATTGCTGCACCCTCCAACGAGGACGAATGTCGCAAATTATTGACAACCGCCTACCACTACCCTGGTTGCGCTTCAGTGCGTTATCCACGCGGTGTTGGTCCGGGTGTGGTGGCGGATGAATCGCTGGATACATTGGAAATTGGCAAGGCAATTGTGCGTTATTCGCCCGATGAATCAGAGCATAAACTTGTAATTCTGTCATTTGGCTCCATGTGTGAAGCTAGCCTTGAGGCTGGCCGTACGCTGGGCGCCACCGTGGTGGACATGCGCTGGGTCAAGCCTATTGATGCAGAATTGTTACAACGGTTTGCCGAGCAGCGCTACAGCTTTGTGACTGTTGAAGAGGGCTGTATCATGGGTGGCGCAGGTTCGGCCGTGACTGAACACCTGCATGCCCAAGGATTTAATAACGCAGTGTTGCAACTCGGCTTGCCCGATGAATTCATCGACCACGGAGACCCTGTTCTTCTGCTCAAGAATCTTGGACTGGACGCCCAAGGCATAGAAACGTCCATCAAGCAGCACTATTGCGAGCTCTTTGATCGCCACACCAATGTGGTACGCCATGTAGCAGGGCGTGCCGCGAACACATGAGGAAGTTATGAATACACGTGACAAAGGCTTGGAGAATGCCGTGGCCACTAACCCAATCGACCAGGCTATTCCCGATGTCCAAAGCACCATCGACACCCGCCACATTGCAATCCAATCGGTGGGCATTCGTTCTGTCAAATATCCAGTTCTGATTGAGCTCCAAGGCCAAAAGCCAATGCCCTCTGTGGCCGAGTTCGAAATGACCGTGTTTCTGCCTGCCGATCAGAAAGGCACGCACATGTCTCGTTTCATTGCCTTGCTTGAAGAAGCCCAGGGCAATGTGCTGACTGTCAGCGGTTTCCGCGCGATGCTGGTCGAGATGTTGCAGCGTCTGGATGCGCCTTCCGGTCGTATCAAAATGGAATTGCCTTATTTCCTGTCCAAGGTTGCGCCCATCAGCGGGGTTTCAAGCCTGATGGACTATCAGCTGACCCTTGAAGGTTCAGCCACGGCAACGGGGCAAGACATCTACTTGACCGTGGTTGTCCCGGTGACCAGTCTGTGCCCCTGTTCCAAGAAAATTTCGGAGTATGGTGCGCACAACCAGCGCTCGCACGTCACCGCGCGAGTTCAGTTGAAAGAAGATGTGGACATTGCACAGTTTATCTCTGCAATCGAGCAGCAGGCCTCTTGTGAGCTGTATGGTTTGCTCAAGCGCCCCGATGAAAAGTATGTGACCGAGCGCGCTTATGACAATCCGAAGTTTGTGGAAGATCTGGTTCGGGATGTGGCCATCGCCATGAACAAGTTTTCGCAGGTGGGTCAGTACACAGTAGAGGCTGAAAACTTCGAATCCATTCACAATCACTCGGCTTACGCTCGCATCGATCGAGCTTAAGTAGACCCTCGCCGGTTCTTCAGCGCGCTGTAAGAATCAACCCCGACAATACACACAAAATTACATGTCGGGGTGCGTGTGTACCTCAGGAGCTATTCGGTTATGGCTGAACCATCCAAGGTCAAGCCCAAGGAATTCTTTATTCTCGGCCTCACGTCAGGTGGGCGTCCTTTTCGTCCCTCGGACTGGGCAGAGCGCCTTTGCGGTGTGTTGTCTTGTTACCGTCCGCCAGGCCGCCAGCAAAGCCAGCAACATTTGGCTTACAGCCCTTACGCCAAACCAATTTTGATGAACAATATTAAGTGCGTGGTAGTCGATGAGCGTTTGCGCGAGATCGAACCCATGGCCATGACGTTTGTTTTGAACTTTGCGCGCGACAATGATTTACAGGTGTTGGATGCCTGCCTGTTGCCCGATCCCGAGTAGCTGGGGCAGCATAATCGAGTAAAACCTTCCAGAAACACAAAAAGCCCCTTTCAATCAAGGGGCTTTTTCATGTAAATGAGTTTTAGAGCCGACGGTGTTAAAGCTGACGGTTTTAAAACGAAATTAGGCGGCCATGCCTTTTACTAGTGCTGACAAGCGTGACTTGTTGCGAGAAGCTTTGTTTTTGTGGATCAGGTCTTTGTCTGCAACGCGATCCAGAATGCTTGTTGTTTCGCGATAAACTGCCTGAGCGGCTGCTTTGTCGCCTGCTTCAACAGCAGCGCGTACTTTTTTAACTGCGGTTCTCATCGCTGAGCGAATGGCTGAATTGTGCGCATTTGCTTTGGCGGCTTGTTTTGCGCGCTTGCGCGCCTGTGCTGTGTTGGCCATATTGCTGAGGCTCCAAGGGGTGTAGAATTCGAAAACCCGCAATTTTAACAAAATAATAGCCCTTTCACAATCACTATATGAATTTATTGAAGTCGGCCGCTGCGGTCAGCGCCATGACCATGCTCTCCCGGATCACCGGTTTGATCCGAGAGACAATCACCGCGCGCCTTTTGGGGGCGGGTGCCGAATCCGATGCATTTTTTATTGCTTTCCGAATTCCCAACTTGTTGCGCAGATTGTTTGCCGAGGGCGCTTTTTCGCAGGCCTTTATTCCGATTTTGTCCCAAACCAATGCAACGGAGGGTAAATCAGCCGCTGTCGATCTGGCCCGGCGAGTCAGTTCTCTGTTGTTCATCGCCTTGTTGCTGATCGTTGTCGCGGGCGTATTGGGGGGCAGTTGGGTGGTCATGGGTATGGCCAGCGGGCTGGGGCGTGGCAGTGAACAGTTTGAACTCACTGTGTTGCTGACCCAGTGGATGTTTCCTTACATTCTTCTGATTTCCATGGTCGCACTGGCTTCTGGCTTGCTGAATACATTCCGTTCATTTGCCTTGCCAGCTTTTGCACCCGTGCTGCTGAACATCAGCTTCATCGCAGGCGCTTTGCTTCTTGCCCCGTATTTTGATCAAGCAGTGAAAGCGTTTGCAGTTGCGGTGATGGTAGGTGGTGTTCTTCAGGTCGCTGTGCTGTGGTACGGATTGGCGCGCACCGATTGCCTGATTAATCCTTTTGCAGGGTTGGGGGCTATTAAGTCAGCTTGGGGGGATGAGCGTGTTCGGAGGGTACTGAAAAACATGGTGCCAGCAACGCTTGCCGTGTCGGTGGCGCAAATCAGTTTGATCATCAACACCAACATTGCGTCGCATCTGGAGCAGGGCAGTGTCTCCTGGATTTCATATGGTGATCGTTTGATGGAATTTCCCACTGCTTTGTTGGGTGTTGCGTTGGGCACAGTGTTGTTGCCATCGCTTTCTGCCGCGGCCACACGAAGCCATGAGGAATATTCACGTTTGATGGACTGGGGTTTGCGCTTGACGGTGGTGCTGGTGTTACCGGCGGCTGTGGGCATGGGCCTGTTTTCAGATGCCTTGGTGGCTCTGTTGTTTCACTACGGGCGCTTTGATGCCAACGACGTGGCAATGACCAGCCAGGCCGTGATTGCTTACAGTCTGGGCTTGGCTGGTTTGGTGTTGGTCAAAATTCTGGCCCCTGGTTTTTATGCCAAACAAGATATTCGGACGCCCGTGAAAATCGGGATCATGGTTGTGGTGGCCACTCAAGTGATGAACCTGTTGACAGTGCCCTTGCTTGGGCATGCTGGCCTGCCGCTGAGCATCAGTGCGGGTGCCGTTCTCAATGCCACGGTCTTGTACTGGGGGCTTCGCAGGCGGGGCCTTTATACGCCTTCAAACGGCTGGGGTGTGTATTTCGTGAAAGTGTCGGTGGCAGCAATTGCCATGGGGGTAGCCCTGTGGTTCATGAATCAGCAGTTTGACTGGCTGGGTATGGCTTCCGCACCGCTTTTGCGTGTGGCTACTGTGCTTGGGGTAATCGGAGTGTGTGGTGTACTTTACTTTGCGGTGCTGGCTGGCTTGGGTTTGAATCCGAAACGCTTGATTCGCAAGCCTGTTGTATGAACCGGGGGTAGTGATGCAGCACCTGATCAGGTGCTGCAACTGGGTATGACTTTTAACTTCAGTTTTACTTCAATGCGTCAAAAGCACGTGCCTTGATTTCTTCTACGCTGCCAACTCCCGCGATTTTGCGGTACTGCGGCGCACTGGCGTCGCCTGTGGCAGCCCATTGACCATAGTAGTCCACCAATGGGCGTGTCTGCTTTTCGTACACGTCCAAACGCTTTTTCACAGTTTCTTCTTTGTCATCATCTCGCTGAACCAAGGGTTCACCAGTGATGTCATCAATGCCTTCCTGCTTCGGAGGATTAAACTTGACGTGATAAGTACGCCCAGAAGCCGGGTGTGTGCGGCGTCCGCTCATCCGGTCGATGATCGCGTCGTGGGGAACATCAATTTCAAGTACGAAATCAATCTTTACGCCCGCTTCTTTCATTGCTTCGGCTTGTGGAATGGTGCGTGGAAACCCGTCAAACAAATAGCCATTGGCACAGTCGGATTCTTTCAAACGTTCTTTCACCAGATTGATGATAATTTCGTCAGAAACAAGGCCGCCACTGTCCATGACTTTCTTGGCCTCGATGCCCAAAGGGGTGCCAGCTTTGACTGCTGCGCGCAGCATATCGCCGGTGGAAATTTGGGGAATGCCAAATTTTTCCTTGATGAATGTCGCCTGCGTGCCTTTTCCAGCACCGGGCGCTCCCAATAGAATTAAACGCATAGTCGCCTCAAGAGTTTTAAATCTGCTGGCCTGTTGTACAAGATGCGTCGGTTACAACAGGCGATATTTCTGGCCGTTTTTTCTTATTCGAGGCCTTTGCGATTATGGGTGCGTCAACTTGCAGAAAACTTACCCACTGTCTGGCTCGAATATTTATTCATGGTCGTTCAGCCTTAACGAGACCCAAACAATGCCCTGACTTTTTCCAGGTCCTGCGCGGTGTCTACCCCGGGAAGCGGGGCATCCTGAATCATACACACTTTTATGCGAAAGCCATTGGCCAGCGCCCTGAGTTGTTCAAGTGATTCAAGCACTTCAATTCGGGCTGGAGGCAGTGTTTGATACACCTTGAGAAAGCGGGCGCGATAGGCATAGAGGCCGATGTGGCGAATGCCAAGTTGTCCCGCTGGCGCACCTGGAGGCCATGATTCGGTGGCATAGGCATCTCTCGGATAAGGAATGGGCGCACGGGAAAAGTAAAGCGCCTCGCCGTCTTCCCGCATGGCGATTTTAACTACATTTGGATTTTTGAACTCTTCCCAGTTGTCGATTGCGTGGCCACAGGTCGCGATGTCCTGTGCATCCTCCAGCAGGGCTTTGGCGACCAGGTCAATCAAAGCCGGGTCAATCAGGGGTTCATCGCCCTGTACATTCACCACCACGGTGTCGTCTGACCACCCTGTGATCTGGGCCACTTCCGCAATTCGGTCTGTACCGGTCGGCCAGTCGCCGCGGGTCATTACAACTGGTAAATTATGGGCTTTGCACACCGACTCAATTTCCGGGTGGTCGGTAGCCACCAGTACTTCGTCTGCCCCAGATTTCAAGGCCTGTTCGGCCACACGCACCACCATGGGCTTGCCAGCGATGTCCAGCAGCGGTTTGCCTGGCAGGCGAGTTGACGCATGGCGGGCCGGAATAACGGCTTTGAACATGGGGGCTTAGCTATTGGGGGTTGATACGGGTTCGGCCTGTTCCACCAGCATGATGGGTATGCCGTCCCTTACGGGAAACGCAAGCTTGTCTGCCTTGCACACCAGGTGACCATCGCTAGGGCGTTTTTCAAGTGGCCCTTTGCAGATGGGGCAAACCAGAATGTCAATCAATTGTGGGTCCAATGCAATCCTCTAGGGCTTTTGTCAAGGCAGGGGGTAACTTTACGCTTATTTCAGCCACCCAAACTTTCGGGTCCGAAGGATTTAATTTTACGGCATCTTTGCCGCTTGTTATCAACACATCTTGATCGAACTGTGCGCAAAAGTCTTCTGGGTAGCTGAAATGGTCCGGAAGGCCGCGACTTGCCTCCAGATGAAGACCAGCGGATCGAATGGCGTCGAACAGCTTGCTCGGGTCAGCAAGTCCCGTGAAAGCCAGCAGTTTCAGCGCTTTCCATTGTTGCACGGCCTGTTCCAGTGTCAGAAAAATGCCAGAACTCAGTTGTCGAAAGCCTGTGAGCTGAACATGGATCGCATGCCAGTTGTCTCGCGATGGCCAATTCAAGGACTTGCTTAAGGATTCGGGCGAAATATTGGAGCACAGCACTGCATCCACCGAATTAAGCCGGGAAAGTGGCTCGCGCAGAGGGCCAGCCGGCAACATGCGGCCATTGCCATGTGCCCGCCGGTCAAATACCACCCATTCAAGTTGTCGGGCAAGTTTGTGGTGTTGCAGACCATCGTCTGACACAATCAATTTCAAATCCGGGAAGTGGGTCAAAAGAAGCCTGACCGCTTGGTTTCGATCCGCGCACACAGCCACCGGGCAACCAGTTTCACGGCTCAAGAACAAAGGCTCATCTCCTGCATTACTTGCTGCGGGGGCATTTTCGGCTGGATCAATCAAGATTGGTGCTTTTTCGGATCGACCATAACCCCGGCTGACGATGCCCACTTGGACACCGCGGGCTCGTGCGTGTTGGCAAATCGCCATCACGATTGGTGTTTTGCCGGCACCCCCGGCAATCAGGTTGCCAACAACCAGCACCGGCGGCTGACATGTTTTCTTTGCTGCATATGATTTGCTGTTTTGCCGTGTGGCCCAGCGCAGACCTTTGTAAACAGACTCCAGTAAATTCAGGGTAAAGCCCGCCAACAGCCCGGGCTTTTGTCCTTCGTACCAAATGTTGAGCAAGCCAGATTCAATTCTGCTCTTGCGATCACCCGTGGTCATGGGGTCTTGCCACCGGCAGTAGCAATCGACACCCTGGCAACGCCCAACGAGGCCAGCATGTCCATCACCATCACCACTGATTGATGGGTGGCTGCTGCGTCCGCTTCAACAATCGCCCTACGTTCCTCGCCAGCAGGCATGGTCGACAAAACTTTGCTGAGTTCTGTGCGCAATTGGGTTTCGGTCAATACAGTCTGGGCGCCTAGTGCATAGTTTCCATCTCGCCCCACCCGAATTCGAAGTGCTTCAGGCGGCATGGTGTCTTCTTTTGCGCTTTGCGTACCTGGCAGATCAACTTCCAGTTGGCTGGGTTGCATGAATGTGGTGGACACGACCAGGAAAATCACGATGACCAGCAACACATCGATCAGCGGGATCAGGTTGATGTCGGGAGCCTCCGTACTGATTGTTCGCTTTATTCTCAACGACCCGCTCCTCAACCCGCTTTGCGTGAACTGGCATGCTGTTTCAACAGATCCTCAAAAGGCTTGAGTGATTCTCCCATGTCTTCGAGCAGGCTGTTGATCCGGATCCGGAACAGTCGATAGGCGACAAGAGCTGGTATGGCGACAATCAAGCCAAATGCGGTGTTATACAGGGCCACAGCGATACCGGCTGCAATTGCTTCGGGCGTTTGGGTGCCTGATCCCTGCACTGCAAAAATTTCGATCATGCCAATGACCGTGCCCAGCAAACCCATCAAAGGTGCAGCGCTGGCGATCATGGACAGCACGTCCAGGTGTTTTTCAAGCGTGTTTTGAATACCGACTGATTTGTCCTGCATTGCGCTTTCGATGTCCTCGTTTTTGTAAAACGCAGACAGACCCGCAGCCATCAGACTTCCGAGAGCACTGTGCGCCTCCAGGCGGGCAATATTTTGCCGGTCTTTGAACTGAGGCAGTGTTTTGCACACATCGGCCACCAGGTTTTCCGGGATCAAGTCTTTTTTTCGCAAGGCCCAAACGCGCTCAAGCACGATTGCCAACGCGACCACCGAGCCAAAAATCAAAGGCCAAATTGGCCAGCCCGCCGCAGAAATGATTGACCACACAAGTAGACTCCTATTCAGTAAGACAGGGACTCTAGCGAAAAAACCAACATTACACAAATTACACAAAAGCCGACATATTTGTTCATTGTGGATAACTTTGGGGAAAAGCCCCCCAAATTTTCGAATAATCAGTCGCTTGTGAGAAAAATGAACTTTTTGTGTATCGTATTTTGTTGTATTTTTCCTTTTTAATCAGTCGCTTGTGTTTATTTTCTTGTATTTCAGCCATGTTGCACAGAAAGTAGCTTTTTGTTAGCGCATGTGGAAATGTTCTGGTTTTTTAGCCAATTTGGTCTATAAATGATTGACTTAAAAACGGTTTTCTCGGTCAGCCAGCTCGCCAGGCACCTGAATGATCACCTCCGAAATGAATTTGGCTCCATCCGGATTCAGGGTGAGGTGGCGTCTTTTACCCGTGCCTCCTCTGGGCATTGGTATTTGGCCCTGAAAGATGAATCAGCACAGATGAAGGCGGTCATGTTTCGCCAACGCAATGTTCTTGCTGGTTTTTTTCCGGCAGTAGGCGACAAAGTGGAGGTGCTTGCCCAATTGGCCATGTATGAACAGCGTGGCGAGTTGCAGTTGATCGTTGATGTCATGAAGAAGGCCGGGCAGGGCAATTTGCATGAACAGTATTTGCAGCTAAAAACCAAGTTGACCCAAGAAGGTTTGTTTGATTCTGCACGCAAACGTCCGCTCCCTTCTGTGGTGTTCAATCTTGGGGTGGTTACATCTCTGCAGGCGGCGGCACTTGCCGATGTAAAGCAGGCCTTGGCAAGGCGTGCGCCCCATGTTGAATTCTCGGTTTACCACACCGCAGTTCAGGGAGAGCAGGCTGCAGCACAAATTATTGAGGCCCTTCGCAAAGCGGATTCCGCTGGCCATGAAGCGCTTGTGCTATGCCGTGGGGGCGGGAGCCTGGAAGACTTGTGGAGTTTCAACGTCGAGGCCGTTGTGCGCGCAGTCGCGGCTTGTAAAACACCGATCGTAGTTGGAGTAGGGCACGAAACTGATGTGACCTTGGCTGAGTTCGCCGCAGACCTTCGCGCCGCCACGCCTACCGCAGCTGCCGAATTGATCAGCCGGCCCACGCGCGAACTGCTGGCCGAAATTCAAGGCTTGCATGTGGGCTTGCGAAAGGCTTTGCGCCACCGAGCGCAAATGTTGGTTCAGCGCGTGGATAGAGCCGAGCTTGGTCTGCTGACCCCCACCGCCTACCTGAATACTCTGGAATCTCGTTTGGGGCATGCAAGTAGCCGGTTGCCGCGCCTTGTCGAGCGGGGTATTGCCGAAGAAACCAATGCAATCCAGGCCTTGTGGGAATCCATGTCGTTTGAAATGAGTGCGACACAAAATGCAGCCACTCGAAGTGCCCAGCTTCTTGAAAGTAGGCTAATGGCTGTGCAGCGGCGGAACATTGCCGCATTGGATTCTCGCGTGGACCGTCTTGGTTCTGTAGTTGAGGCTGTTTCACCCCAACGAACCCTGGAGCGAGGGTATGCCTTTTTGCAGCCACAACACGGAAATGCGGTGGTTCGCTCCGTGGCGGATGTACAAGCCGGTGATGCCTTGCGTGCCACTCTGGCGGATGGTGAAATTTTAGTGAATGTGCGCGAGAAAACTGAGCTGCGTGGGCCGTTCCACGAGGATGTGAAAAATTCAAGATAGAATCAGAGGGGTTGAAATGCGGGGTTTTGCCCCAAGCTGATGTTTTCGTATTGATTGAAGTGAGAGAGGATACTGATATGCAACATACACTGCCTGATTTGCCCTACGCGATGGACGCGCTGGCCCCCCATATTTCCAAGGAAACACTGGAGTACCACTACGGCAAGCACCACGCTGCTTACGTGACCAATCTGAATAATCTGGTAAAAGGCACCGAGTTTGAAAGCTCCAGCCTGGAAGACATCGTCAAGAAGTCCACCGGTGGTGTGTTCAACAACGCCGCGCAAATCTGGAACCACACTTTCTATTGGCACTGTTTGTCGCCCAATGGTGGCGGAGCGCCCTCTGGAAAACTGGCCGAGGCCATCAATGCCAAGTTCGGTAGCTACGATGCATTCAAGGAAGCATTCACGAAAAGCGCGATCGGCAACTTTGGTTCCAGCTGGACCTGGTTGGTGAAAAAGGCAGATGGTTCAGTAGACATCGTGAATACCAGCAACGCAGCCACTCCACTGACCACGCAAGACAAGCCGCTGTTGACTTGCGACTTGTGGGAACATGCCTACTACATCGATTATCGCAATGCCCGCCCCAAGTATATTGAAACTTTCTGGAACTTGGTGAACTGGGAATTCGCATCGAAGAATTTCGAAGGCTAATCGTTCGAAGTCTGCTTCAAAAGCCCGGCCCTTCCTCGCGCCCCCGGCGCGACGCAGGGTCGGTTTTTTTTGTCTTTTATTCTTGGGTGTCCATGGCCTGCTCAGGCACGTGCAGCCTTTCACCTGCTACAACGCCGTGTTTTGAAAACCAGTTCCTGTTCATTTCCAGTGCCAATTTGGCGTTGCCGCTGGAGCAATGAATATCGGCGGTACCTGCTTTCATCTGTTCGATATTCAGGATTCTTCCGCTGGGGTCTGCAAAAGCCACATCCAGATCAATCAGGGTGTTCTTCATCCACATGCATTGTGTCTCGCTGCGATTGAATACGAACAGCATTCCCGAATTCTTGCCAAGCTCTTTTCGATTCATCAGTCCGATCTGACGGCTTAAATCGGTATTGGCCAACTCCGCTTTTACATGATGTTCGCCCACGCGCACATCCAGTGTTGCCAACTCTGACTGGCCCGGTCCGGCCGCATTACTTACGCAGGCAGCCAGGCCCAGCGCAGCTGTTACCAAAGTCAACTTGAAACCAAGCTGGTATTTGTTGATTTGATCAAAGTGCATGAAATCTTGTTCCTGTCAGAGATCTGAAAGAAGATGGCGTTATTATACGGCTTGGCGCAATAAGGAATGCAATTTCATATTGCGAAATAATTGTGATTTTCTTAGTGAAGGGATACACTAGAGTGTTCCCTCTAACACACCAGAGAAGCAGCGGAGAGACCATGTACCAACACATTAAAGTCCCATCAGTCGGCGAAAAAATCACGGTCAATAGTGATTACTCGTTGAATGTTCCAGATCAACCCATCATTCCATACATCGAAGGCGATGGCACTGGTTTTGACATTACACCAGTGATGATCGACGTTGTCGACGCTGCTGTAGCCAAAGCCTATGGTGGCAAGCGCAAAATCAGCTGGATGGAAATTTACGCTGGTGAAAAGTCCACCAAGGTATACGGCCCCGATGTGTGGCTACCTGAAGAAACCCTGGAAGTGTTGAAGGAATATGTGGTGTCTGTGAAAGGCCCATTGACCACACCCGTGGGTGGCGGTATTCGTTCCATTAACGTGGCTCTGCGTCAGCAGCTGGATTTGTATGTGTGCCTGCGCCCAGTCCGTTACTTTGCGGGTGTACCCAGCCCAGTGAAAGAACCCCACAAAACCGACATGGTGATTTTCCGTGAAAATTCGGAAGACATTTATGCCGGTATTGAATACGAAGCTGAAACCGACAAAGCCAAAAAACTGATCAAGTTTTTGCGCGAAGAAATGGGTGTTAGCAAAATCCGCTTCCCGGAAACTTCAGGCATCGGCATCAAGCCAATTTCCAAAGAAGGTACAGAACGCCTGTTCCGCAAGGCTATTCAGTACGCCATCGACAACAAGAAGCCTTCTGTGACCATCGTTCACAAGGGCAACATCATGAAGTACACCGAAGGCGCATTTGCGGCTTGGTCCTACGCTTTGGCTAAAAATGAGTTTGGTGCTGAACTGTTGGACGGCGGCCCCTGGATGAAAATCAAGGCGGCGCATGGCGACATCGTGATCAAAGATGTGATCGCGGATGCGTTCCTGCAGCAAATTCTATTGCGCCCAGCGGAATACAGCGTGATTGCAACCATGAACCTGAACGGCGACTACATTTCCGATGCGCTGGCCGCCCAGGTTGGTGGTATCGGTATTGCTCCAGGTGCAAACTTGTCTGATTCAATCGCGATGTTTGAAGCCACCCATGGTACAGCGCCCAAGTATGCGGGGAAAGACTATGTGAACCCTGGTTCACAAATTCTGTCTGCCGAGATGATGCTGCGCCATATGGGTTGGATTGAAGCAGCTGATCTTATTATCACTTCCATGGAGAAATCCATTACCTCCAAAAAAGTGACTTATGATTTCGCGCGCTTGATGGATGGCGCGACACAAGTGAGTTGTTCCGGTTTTGGTCAGGTCATGATCGACCACATGTAAAAGGCATTCGATCTGCCCCAAGAAAAAAGCCGGCTTGGGGCCGGCTTTTTTCTTAATCGGTGGTTTGATTATTTTACTTATCAGGCGGCGCTGGTTGCGTCCATCACAGAGATGTTCTGAGCCTGCTTACCTTTTGGTCCATCCACCACCTCAAAAGTCACTTTCTGACCTTCCTTGAGTGTGCGGAATCCAGATGCCTGGATTGCTGAAAAATGGGCGAAAAGCTCATCGCTCCCTTGATCTGGAGTGATAAAACCAAAACCCTTTGCATCATTGAACCATTTTACGGTGCCGGTCGCCATCGCGAAACCTCCTTCAAAAAACAATACTTCGATCGGAACGCACGAACTTTCCGACAACTCGCCAGTCTGAACCAGCTTGACTACTATTCTTTGACCTGTTTGGGCTGGGGTCAACCATACAATAGATACATTTTTTAGGGTTTACCCCTTGTAATAGACAGGTGTTGTCTACATTTAATGAATTCAGGCTTTTCGGGTGATTGATCTTGTGGGCTACCGATTGCAAATTTGAGAGTAGGTTCGCATAATTTTTTAGACGTTCCTGATTGAATTTTCAGGAAAAATTTCTAGCCTTGAATAAAGGCGGTGTATTGCTCTCTAATCCTTGTTGCGTGCCCCTTAGAAGTGATTACAATGAAGTTATGAGTTCGCAAAACAATCCATCAACAGTACTGGAATCGCAGACGCAAAAAGCGAAGCTGCCCCCGATGTATCAAGTCGTGCTCTTGAACGATGACTACACCCCCATGGAGTTCGTCGTGATTGTTTTGCAGAAGTTTTTTGGAAAAGGAAGGGAACAGGCCACCCAAATCATGCTGAAAGTGCATAGAGAGGGAAAAGGGGTCTGTGGGGTTTATCCCAAAGACATCGCCTCGACCAAGGTCGAAATGGTATGCGGATTCGCAAAGCAGCATCAACACCCGCTGCAGTGCGTGATGGAGGAAACATGATTGCGCAAGAGTTAGAAGTAAGTTTGCACATGGCATTTGTTGACGCACGTCAGCAAAAGCATGAATTCATCACGGTAGAGCATCTGCTATTGGCCTTGCTGGACAATCCTTCAGCAGCCGAGGTGCTACGTTCATGCTCCGCTGATGTTGAGGAAATTCGCAAGAACCTGCAAAATTTCATCAAGGACAACACACCTGTGGTGTCGGGTCAGGATGAAGTGGACACACAGCCCACGTTGGGTTTTCAGCGGGTTATCCAGCGCGCCATTATGCATGTTCAGAGCACATCCAATGGCAAAAAAGAAGTCACCGGCGCCAACGTGTTGGTGGCAATCTTTGGTGAAAAAGATTCACATGCCGTTTACTACCTGCACCAGCAAGGCATTACGCGTCTGGATGTGGTGAATTACATTTCACACGGTATTACCAAAACGCCGCAGGCCCCCGCGCCGAAGCCCGAGAATTCTCAGAACGAAGGTCAGGAGCAAGAAGCCGAGGCCACACAAAGCGTGGGCGACAAGCAGTCACCCTTGGATCAGTACACCCAGAATCTGAACGCCTTGGCCAAGGAAGGAAAAATTGATCCGCTGATTGGTCGAGAGCAGGAAGTGGAGCGGGTTATCCAAGTGTTGTGCCGTCGCCGCAAAAACAACCCACTGCTGGTGGGTGAAGCCGGCGTTGGAAAAACCGCGATTGCAGAAGGCCTGGCCTGGAGAATTGTGCAAGGTGATGTGCCGGAAATTCTGGCCACAGCACAAGTGCATTCTCTGGACATGGGTGCGTTGTTGGCGGGTACCAAATACCGCGGAGATTTCGAACAGCGCTTGAAAGCGGTGTTGAAACAGTTGAAAGCCAATCCCGATTCTGTGTTGTTCATTGATGAAATTCACACCCTGATCGGTGCTGGGTCTGCTTCTGGCGGCACGCTGGACGCCTCCAATTTGCTGAAGCCTGCTTTGTCTTCAGGTCAGTTGAAGTGTATTGGTGCAACCACCTTTACTGAGTACCGTGGCATTTTCGAGAAAGATCATGCGCTTTCACGTCGCTTCCAGAAAATTGATGTGTCTGAACCCACAGTGGAGCAAACCATTGAAATTTTGCGCGGTTTGAAAAGCCGTTTCGAAGACCATCATGGTGTTAAATATTCCAGCGCCGCCATTTCAGCAGCAGCTGAGTTGTCGGCCAAGTTCATCAACGACCGCCATTTGCCTGACAAGGCCATTGATGTGATTGATGAAGCAGGCGCGGCACAGCGTATTTTGCCGAAAAGCAAACAGCGTAAAACAATTACGAAGGGTGACATCGAAGACATCGTCTCAAAAATTGCCCGTATTCCGCCACAGTCGGTCAATACCGATGACCGCAACAAGCTGGCTACACTCGATCGCGATTTGAAAGCCACTGTGTTTGGGCAAGACCCTGCCATTGAGGCTTTGGCAAACGCCATCAAAATGTCGCGTGCTGGTTTGGGCAAGGCCGACAAGCCGATTGGCTCGTTCTTGTTCAGCGGCCCCACGGGTGTGGGTAAAACCGAGGTGGCCAAACAGTTGGCCTTTATTCTCGGCATTGAAATGCTGCGTTTCGACATGTCGGAATACATGGAACGCCACGCGGTTTCTCGTTTGATTGGTGCGCCCCCAGGTTATGTTGGATTTGACCAAGGCGGCTTGTTGACCGAGGCCATTACCAAGAAGCCACATTGCGTGTTGTTGCTCGACGAAATCGAAAAAGCGCACCCCGATGTGTTCAACATTCTGCTTCAGGTCATGGACAACGGTACTTTGACCGACAACAATGGTCGCAAGGCTGACTTCCGCAATGTGATCATTATCATGACCACCAACGCGGGTGCAGAAGCCCTGACCAAGCGAGGTATCGGCTTCATGGAATCCAAGGTGCAGGGCGACGAGATGGAAGACATCAAGCGCATGTTCAGCCCTGAGTTCCGCAACCGTCTGGATTCTGTCATTTCCTTCCGTGCGCTGGATGAAGAAATCATTCTTCGCGTGGTTGACAAGTTCCTGATGGAGCTGGAAGAGCAACTGCACCAGAAGAAAGTGGATGCAGTGTTCACAGACGAATTGCGCAAGCATTTGGCCAAGAAAGGTTTCGATCCATTGATGGGTGCTCGCCCAATGCAGCGTTTGATTCAAGACACAATTCGCAAAGCCTTGGCCGACGAGTTGCTGTTCGGCAAGCTGGTGAATGGTGGCAAAGTGACTGTAGACCATGATGTTGAGAACGACCAGGTGTCACTAACCTTTGATGAGGGTTCATCAGGTCAAGAGTCAGAGAGCGGTACTGAGGTGGCGGTTGACTGAATGTACGGCCTGGCAGCAAGCCAGCTAAAAATAGCCTGGTTTGATTCAGAACTTCATTCGCCTGAGTTGTCCTGTGTGGATAACTCAGACGCTCACCTTGCCAAGGCAACTGCGGTTTCTGCCCTTGTTTTTGGCCTGATAGAGCGCATGGTCCGCTTGCGCCATGGTGCGGTCAATACTGTCGGTGTGGGATATATCGCAAATTCCTGCTGAAAATCCGACTTTGCAACAACCATTCAGGCGAATTCTGTCCACTATCCTTTGGGTGTCGTCGGCAGTGCAGTTGGGGAGCAGTACTGCGAATTCTTCACCTCCGACACGTGCGATCAAGTCGCCCGGTCTGAAATTGGTACGAAGCGTCTCTGCAAACTCGCGAAGTCGAATATCCCCAGCCTCATGACCATAGGTGTCGTTGTATTGCTTGAAGTAGTCAATGTCGATAATTGCCACACTGCCTTGTAGCTGATTTTCTCGTTGCATTCTTCGCAGGTATGCACTGCTCATGTCTTGCCAGCCCCGGCTATTGAGTAAACCTGTCAGGGGATCGCTGCAGGCCTGATTACTGAGGTGAAGCAGTTCTACCGCGAAGCGTTTTCGCAAAGTCGATTGCCGCCACAGTGTGAGGCTGACAAAACCCACGGAGTGAATCAACACGACCAAGGTCAGTATCAAGTTGTTGCGTTGTAGTTGATTGACCTTTTCGTCGGCCTCTTGGGTATTTCTCTTCAGGGTGGAATTGAAGATGCCAAGCTCGATCAACCAAAACTCGATGCGTTGAGGGTCGGGTTTTCCGAATTTTTCAAGTTGCTGGTCCATCGTGATCAGGTGTTCTCGAAGGTTTGCAGCCGAATCAGCCAGCCCGCTGTGGGTGTTGATCGTTTCGATGACAGCCAACCTTGAAGCAAGTTGATTGAGTAATTCCTGGGGCGAGCGGTAGCCACGTGTTTCCAGGCCAAGTTGGGTTTCGTAGGTGTGCGGATTGCCAAGGTGATGCAAGGCCGTGCTTTGTACGATCAGATCTTGGAGGGAAACCTCAAGAAGTCGCCTCTTGGCCAGGTCACCTTGAATTTCATGGGCTTTGCTGTAGTTGAAGACGGCTACAAACGCGAGAATTGCGCAGAGTGCCAACCAAAAATACCGGATGGTTATTTCAGAACAGGGACGCAGTTGCCGGACTGCGTGAATCATCCATGTTCGGCCTGTTTTTATAGCTGGCCCACTGCCCCCTGAGTCCATTGTTTTCCTGATGATTCACAATGACACTCAGTGGTAAAAGTGTTTGTAGTGGTTCCCTTTGAGTGGTTTTCTTTCAGCGTGTTCCAGTGCTGCCGAATCCGCCTTCACCACGCTCGCTAGGAGTGAAGTCGCTGACCACTTTGAAGTCAGCGTGTGCCACTGGCAAGATGACCAATTGAGCGATGCGTTCCATGGGTTCAATGGTGACTGCTACCTGGCTACGGTTCCATGCCGATACCATGAGCGGCCCTTGGTAGTCGGAATCAATCAAACCCACGAGGTTGCCGAGAACCAAGCCTTTTTTGTGGCCCAAACCTGAACGGGGCAGAATGGTCGCGCAGTAATTTGGGTCGCCAATGTACATCGAAAGTCCGGTCGGTACGAGTTCAGCCTGGCCGGGTTGCAAAGTCAGTGCTTCGTTCAAGCAGGCGCGCAGGTCGATACCCGCGCTGCCGGGGGTGCCGTATGCGGGCAGTTGGTCTTGCATGCGTGGGTCGAGGACTTTGAGTTCAACTTGAATTTTCATGGGTGTACTTGTGTTCAGGAGTGTTTGGAAATAAAAGTCAGAACTGTTTGTGCAGCGCGTAGCTTGTCCATGCTGCCTAGGCGTTCGGGCTTTAGTTTTTTGCTGTAAATGGTTAGCTCGGTTTGGTCGGCGCCCAAGGCATGTTGAGCCAAATTGCCGATGATGAATTGTGCTTTCTTGCTGTCCAGTTTGCGGTTGGCGTAGTCATCCAGATTTTCTGTTTCCGCAGCAAAACCGACCACAGTCAGCGATTTTTTTCGAGTGCTGGCAAATTCGCCAACATCTGCAAGAATGTCGGGGTTCAGTTCGAACTCCATGTTTAAACCCGCGGCTTGACCGAGTTGTTTTTTCTGCTTTTGGGTGCTTGGGTTTTTAATACCATAATCGGCCACAGCGGCGACACCAATGAACAGGTCTTGTTGCTCGATTTGACCGAATACTGCAGCATGCATTTGCCTGGCAGATTGAACACTCACCATGGGCACACCGTACGGTGTTGGCAAAGCGGTAGGGCCACTCACCAAACTCACTTCGGCACCCATTAACCATGCTGCTTGTGCCAAGGCGTAGCCCATTTTTCCGCTGGATCGATTCGTGATGCCGCGCACCGGGTCAATGGCTTCAAAGGTGGGGCCGGCTGTTACCAATACCTTTTTACCAGCCAGGGGTTTGTGATTCACTGCCCGCGCCAGTTCCAATACGATCTCAAAGGGTTCAAGCATGCGGCCACTGCCCACTTCACCGCAGGCCTGTTCGCCCGCCGCTGGGCCAAACACATTGATACCATCGGTTTTAAGTTGACTGATGTTGCGCTGGGTGGCTGGGTTGTTCCACATTTCCACGTTCATGGCCGGCGCAATGGCCATGGGGCAATTGCGGGCCAATACGAGGTTGTCCAGCAGATTGTCAGCAAACCCGTGTGCATATTTCGCCATGGAGTTGGCGGTGCACGGGGCAATCAATAAAAAATCAGCGTTGCGGCTGATGTCGATGTGCGGCATGCCACGCTCGATACTGCCGGTATCGCTGTTTTCAACAGGCCACTGCGACACATGCACTGATTTGCCAGACAAGGCCTGGAATGTGAGTGGCGCAACAAATTGCGTGGCTGATTCAGTCATGACCACCTGAACTTCGCAGCCCTGTTTCACTAACAGGCGCACCAGTTCAGCCGATTTGTAAGCGGCGATACCGCCGCACACGCCCAAAACCACGCGCAGTTGGTTCAAACCGGGAAGCTGTGGCAATTCGACTGGGCGCATGGGCTAAAGACCTTATTCGCTTTTGGCTGGTTTGGGGGCTTTGTGTTCTTTGTTGAAGAACAGTTCGTCAATGATCAGACCGATTGCACCCATGGTAATTGCAACGTCAGCCACATTGAAAGCAGGCCAGTGATAAGTGCCGACATAAAAATCGAGGAAGTCGATGACCGCCCCGTGAGCCAAGCGATCAATCAAATTGCCGATTGCTCCGCCCAGAATACAGGCCAGGCAGAACATTGCGAATTTCCGATGGCTGGAGGAGCGCATCATGAACAGAATAACGATGGATGCGACGACTGCGACACCGGAAAGAAAGTGCCTTTGCCAGCCCGCCTGATCGGCAAGAAAGCTGAATGCTGCACCAGGATTGAGCACGTAGACCAGATTGAAGAAACTGGTGATTTCAACCACTGCACCCAAATCAAGGCGCGATTGAACCCACAGTTTGCTGATTTGATCGATCAAGATAAGCAGCAAGGAAAAACCGATCCAGGGAAGGATTGATTTTTTGGGCGCTTTCAAAGCGCCAGTGGCATTGGTGGTTTTGGTTGGTGAGGCAGGTTTTCTTGGCATGGGCTTAGACATGATCACGCACCTCGCCCTGGCCAAACAGATTGCTGACACAGCGGCCACAAATTCCGGGGTGTTCAGGGTTTGCGCCTGTGTCGGGCCGCAAATGCCAGCAACGCTCGCACTTTTCACCTTCTGCAATACCCACTTCAATTTTCTCCTCAGCCGCCTGGGCTATTTCAATGCTGGAAACGATGAACAGGAATTTCAGATCATCGCCCAGACTGGCCGCCGCCTGATACAGATTAGGTGGCAAATGAAGTGTTGCTGTGCCCTGCAGGGAGGAGCCAATTTTGCCCTCGGTGCGCAGGTTCTCCAGTTCTTTGACCACGCGTGCGCGCAGCGCGAGCAATTCAGCCCACTTGTTGCCCAATTCATCAGCCTGCGCCACTTGGGGCACTTTGTAAAACTCGTTGCAGAAAATCGAAGGTTCTACATTGCCCATTACTTCTCGGGCTTCTTCAGCGGTAAAGCTGAGCACTGGTGCCATGAGGCGAAGCAGGGCGTGAGTGATGTGGTACAGCGCTGTTTGTGCGCTTCGACGTGCTTTGGAATTCTCGCCGGTGGTGTACAAACGATCTTTCAATACATCGAGGTAAAACGCACCCAAGTCTTCGGAACAGAAAATTTGCAGTTTGCTGACAATCGGGTGGAACTCGTACTTCATGTAGTGCGCTTCGCACTCGCTTTGCAGCTTGCCCAGCAGTGTGAGTGCGTATTGGTCTACTTCGGCCAGTTCTTCGGTGAGAACGGCTTCTGTGGCAAAGTCGAAATCGGAAATATTGGCCAGTAAAAAGCGCAGTGTATTGCGAATGCGGCGGTAGCTTTCGACCACACGCTTCAAAATTTCATCGGAAATAGTGAGTTCGCCAGAGTAATCCGTGCTGGCCACCCACAGGCGCAAAATTTCCGCACCCATTTTGTCGGATACCTGTTGGGGTGCAATCACGTTGCCCACAGATTTGCTCATTTTTCGACCCTGGCCATCCACCACAAAACCGTGGGTGAGCAAGGCTTTGTAGGGTGGTACACCGTTGATCATGCAGCTGGTGAGTAATGACGAGTGGAACCATCCGCGGTGCTGGTCAGAGCCCTCCAGATACAAGTCCGCCGGGAAATGACTTTCATCGGCATGGCTGCCGCGCAGCACGGTTTCGTGCGTGGTGCCAGAGTCGAACCACACATCGAGCGTATCGGGATTCTTGACGTAATCTTTCGCTTCATGACCGATCAATTCTTCAACAGTGACGTGTTGCCAGGCTTCAATGCCTTGTTTTTCGATCAGTTGTGCAATGATTTCGGTCAGCTCAGGGGTTCGTGGGTGCAATTCACCGGTTTCGCGATGCACCAGGAATGCCATGGGTACACCCCACTGGCGTTGGCGCGACAGGGTCCAGTCTGGGCGATTGGCGATCATGGCGTGCAAGCGTGCTTTGCCCCAGGCCGGGAAAAACTCGGTTGATTCCACACCAGCCAGTGCTTTTTCACGCAAACTGCCGGAACCGTCGTTGGGTTTTACATCCATGCCGGCAAACCACTGTGAGGTGGCCCGGTAGATGATCGGGGTTTTGTGGCGCCAGCAGTGCATGTAGCTGTGACCAAATTTCACTTGTTTGACGAGTGTGCCCAGTTCAATCATTTTTTCAACGATGAGCGGGTTGGCTTTCCAAATGTGCAGGCCGCCGAAGAAGGGCAGGGAATCTGCGTAAACACCATTGCCTGTCACCGGGTTGATGATGTCGGCATCTTTCAAGCCATAAGCTTTGCTGGTCAAGAAGTCGTCTACACCATAGGCTGGCGAGCAGTGAACTATGCCTGTACCTGCATCGGTACTCACGTATTCAGCAAGGTACACGGGGCTCAAGCGGTCGTAGAAGGGATGTTTAAAGGCAATGCCTTCCAGCGCAGCGCCCTTGGCAGTGGCTAGTTCGGAACCCTGTAGTTCGTAGCTTTCAAGGCAGGGTTTCACGCGTTCCTGAGCCAGCAACAAATACTTGTTACCCACATCAACCAGGCTGTACACCAGTTCGGGGTGCATGTTCAGTGCCTGGTTGGCCGGCAGTGTCCATGGGGTGGTGGTCCAAATGACCAATTGCCCTGGCTTGGCCTGAAGCGTGGCCTTGGGGATGTTGAATGCTGCGGCGAGCTTGTCCAGGTTCGATTCGTCGAATGCAAAACCCACATCGACAGCGATGTCTTGTTTGTCTTTGTACTCGACCTCGGCTTCAGCCAATGCAGAACCGCAATCGAAGCACCAGTTCACGGGTTTCAGGCCACGGAACACATAGCCCTTCTCCATGATTTTGCCCAACGCGCGAAGCTCGTCTGCCTCGTTGCCAAAGTTCATTGTTTTGTAAGGGTTGTCCCAATCAGCCAGCACACCCAGCCGGATGAAATCTTTTTTCTGGCGTTCAATTTGTTCAGCTGCGTAAGCGCGGCTTTTCTCTTGAACTTCCAGTGTGGGTTTGCCCTTGCCGATGGTTTTTTCGATCTGGATTTCAATCGGCATGCCGTGGCAGTCCCAGCCTGGAACGTATCGGGCATCGTAGCCAGCCAGGCAACGACATTTCACGATGATGTCTTTCAGGATCTTGTTGACCGCATGGCCAATGTGGATGTCGCCATTCGCATAAGGGGGGCCGTCGTGCAGCACGAATTTTGGCTTGCCGGCCTTGGACTGGCGAATCGCCTTGTACAAATCTTCCTTGCACCATTGTTCAACCCAGTTCGGTTCCCTTGCTGGCAGGTTGCCGCGCATGGGGAAGGGCGTATCGGGCAGGTTCAGTGTGTTCTTGTAATCCATATTGGGTTAACAGCCTGTATTTGAAATCTTGGGTTGGTTGGCAGCCAGCATTGCCATGGCTTTTGCCGTGTCTTTGTGCATTTGCTCAACCATCGTATCGAGCGAATCAAAGTGTTGCTCGGGGCGTATGTGCGCCAATACCTCGATGCGCAGCAGCTTGCCGTAAGCGTTGCCTTGCCAGTCTGGAATGAATGTTTCGAGCAAAATTTGATCGGATTGTTCAACCGTGGGGCGCACACCCATGCTGGCTACAGCAGGTAAGGGCTTTTCGGCCAGTCCGTGGACCCACACTGCGAGAATTCCGGTCAAAGCGCTGGCACGCCCGGCAATACGCAGGTTCATGGTGGGGAAACCCAAAGTACGCCCCAGTTTTTTACCGTGAATAATATGCCCGGAGTAGGCCAGTGGATGCCCAAGCATGTGGGCGGCTTTGGCCACGTCGCCAGCTTTCAGGGCTTCCCGAATGTTTGAGCTTGAAACCCGGCTGCCATCGGTTTGAACTTCAGCAAGGTCGTTGACTGTGAAGCCATGTGATTCACCCAAGCCTTTCAGCAATGCGAAATCACCTGCACGTTTGGCGCCGAAGCGAAAATCGTCGCCCACCCACACTTGTTTCGCATTCAACTGGTTCAACAAAACTTCCTGCACAAACGCCTCAGGGCTTAGGCTTGCCATGCGTTTGTTGAAGGGCAGGATACACACTTGTTCAATGCCGCAGCGCTTCATCTCAATGATCCGGTCGCGCAGCGTGGAGATTCGATCGAGCTTGAAGGCAGGATTAAAAAATTCTTTCGGGTGAGGGTGCAGTGTAACCACGGTGGGCACCAAACCCTGCGCGCGCGCGGCAGACACCACGCGGCGGAACAACTCGGCATGGCCGGAGTGAACGCCGTCGAAGTTTCCAATGGTGAGCGCAGTGCCCTTGGCAAATGTGTGTGGCCGGGGGCGGCGAATGATTTTCATACCGAGTGTGTCGGCTCTTTAGTGGTTGCAAAACAACCGGTCATTATAAGGCCTGAATGGTGAAAAATAGGGCTTTTTCGCCCGCACAGTGATAAACTCGCGCCATGCAAAATTCCACACCTTCCGTCGTCATTTTGATCTCGGGGCGCGGTTCAAATCTGAATGCCCTGATCGATCATGCCAAACAGACCGGGGCCTACCAAATTCGTGCAGTCATTTCCAACCGCCCAGCCGCGGCTGGTTTGGCTTTGGCGCAATCGGCGGGGCTAGACACTGCCATTCTTGACCACACTGAGTACGAGAGCCGAGAAGCCTTTGATGCAGCCCTAGCCGGTCTCATCGACCAATATCAGCCCGATTGGCTTGTGCTGGCTGGCTTCATGCGGGTGTTGACTGCAGGTTTTGTGAACCGGTATTTGGGGCGCTTGGTGAACATTCACCCCTCGCTGTTGCCTGCTTTTCCGGGGTTAAAAACCCATCAGCAGGCGCTGGAGGCAGGGGTGAGGGTGCATGGAGTAACCGTGCACTTGGTGACCCCTGAACTTGACCATGGCCCAATTGTGGATCAGGCGCTGTTGCAGGTGTTGCCCGGTGATACTGCCGAAACACTGGCCGCGCGCGTCCTGGGGCTTGAGCATCAAATCTATCCCCGTGCAGTGGCAGCGCTGGCCAGCGGGCAAATTAAAATGGTGAACGGGAAGCTGGAAGGCACTTTGGCCCCAGCCCTGGTTCACGCAATTCAATAAAACAGGATATTCAATATGGCCGGGTCCCAAAAGAAAACCCCATTTCGCAAACCCAGTACGCGGCGCGACAGCAAAGTTGAGCGGCAAGGTGCCCAGTCGCGTTATGGCCTGGTGAGCACAGTTGCGCAGTTGATTGACTTGCTGGCGCAGTTTGAAGGCCCTGCCGATGCGGCGATTTCCCGGTTTTTCAAAGACCATCCCGAGTTGGGTGGTCGTGACCGCCCTATGGTGGCTGAAGCGGTGTATTGCTGGTTGCGTTACCGTTATCGAATCAACCACTTGGCGCAGTCGGGGGAAGGTCCCTCGGTGGTTCGTCAAGCCAAACTGGCTTTGTTGTGGTCGGGCGCACCCGAACAGATTTGGTCTGCCGGCAAGCAGGCTGACAATGAGTGGCTGAGTCGGGTCATCAATATTTCAGCCGATGATCTGGGTGTTGAAGCGCGCACCTGTTTGCCCGAATGGTTTTACACCAAGCTGGCCGAGCAATTTGGGCAGGATCGCGCCGAGTCGTTCTCGCAGGCTGTGCTAAGCGCCGCGCCGTTGGACCTACGGGTGAATACGGTAAAGGCCAGTACCACTGACCTGTTGGCGGCTTTGACCAATATGGGTATTCAAGTGAACCCGATTGAGGGTTTGCCGGAAGGTTTGCGCGCGGTGGGCAAACCCATTGTGGGCAAAACTGAAGTGTTTCAGGAAGGGTACTTTGAAGTACAAGACGCGGGCAGCCAGTGGGTTAGTCGCCTTGTAGCGCCTCGCCGCGGCGACTTGGTAATTGATTTTTGTGCAGGCGCAGGCGGTAAAACCCTGGCCATTGGTGCGCAAATGAAGAATACGGGCCGAATTGTGGCGCTGGATACTTCGGAGAAGCGCCTGGTGAAGTTCAAGCCCCGTGCCGCGCGTTCAGGCTTGAGCAACTTTTACACCATGGTAATCAATGACGAAGCCGACCCGCGCCTGAACAAGTATTTTGGCAAAGCCGACCGCGTGGTAACCGATGTGCCGTGCAGCGGCATGGGAACCTTAAGGCGTAACCCGGATCTTAAATTTAGACAGAACTTGCAGAGTCTGTCAGAATTAACCGCGAAGCAAAAATCCATCATCGAGCATGCTGCCAAGCTGGTAAAGCCCGATGGTCGGCTTGTTTACATCACTTGCAGTGTTCTTCGCGATGAAAACGAAGACATTGTCAATGCGTTCCTGGAAAGTCACCCGGAATTCCGGCTTCGTCGCTGGACTGAAGTGTTGAACCCCGGAGAACGGCCTGTCAAGGCGAATACGACTGATGACATGCTTCGATTGTGGCCAGAGGATGGGGAATCTGATGGCTTTTTTGCAGCAGTGTTACAACGTTCCAAAGCCTGAACTGAATATAAATTCCAAATGTGTTCCGGCTTTAAAAGTACACTTGTACACTGAAAATATGATACGGCTCCTTCAGAAGCAAGTTGAGATGGCCGTAACCTTTGAAATACGACCTGTTGAGAGTTAGTGAATATGATTGAATTTTTGACCTCGGGCATTACTGGCGCAAGCATTGGCCAAATGGTGATTTACACGCTGATCGTGACCCACATTACGATTGTGGCGGTAACGGTTTACCTGCACCGTTGCCAGGCTCACCGCGCCCTTGAAGTACACCCTGCGCTCGCGCATTTCTTTCGTGCGTGGTTGTGGCTAACCACCGGCATGAGCACACGTGCATGGGCTGCCATTCACCGCAAGCATCACGCCAAGTGCGAAACACCCGATGATCCCCACAGCCCGCAAACCCGTGGCCTGAAAACAGTATTCTGGCGCGGTGCCGAGTTGTATCGTGCCGAATCCAAGAATGCAGAAACCCTGGCCAAATACAGCCATGGCACACCAGCCGATTTTCTGGAATTTCAGGTTTACGAACGTTTTCCCTGGCAGGGCGTAGGTTTTACCTTGGTGCTCAGCTTCATCTTGTTTGGTTTTCCTGGTGTCAGCATTTGGGCCATTCAAATGTTGTGGATTCCCGTGTTGGCCGCTGGCGTGATCAACGGTATTGGCCACTACTGGGGCTATCGCAATTTCGATTGCCCTGATGCAAGCCGCAATATTTCACCCTTCGGTATCCTGATCGGTGGTGAAGAGTTGCACAACAACCACCACACGCACGCCACTTCAGCCAAGTTGAGCAACAAGTGGTACGAGTTCGACATTGGCTGGATGTACATCAAGATTTTCAGTTTCCTGGGCTTGGCCAAAGTGAAAAAAGTGGCTGAATCGCCGAAGTTTTCGTCCGAGTCCAAGCCAGTGCTTAGCTTGACGACTGTGCAGGCTGTTGTGAACCACCGTTACGATGTGATGGCGCGTTACGCCAGTTCCATGCGCAAAGCGTTCCGTTCTGAAGTGGCTGCATTGAAGCAAAAAGCAGCCAATGCTCAAGAGCGTAAAGTGTTGGCCAAAGGCACCAAGTTGTTGTCGATCGATGAAAGCAAGTTGTGCGATGTTCAGCGTGCTGAATTGGCGCAATTGTGTGCGCAGTCGAAGATGATCAGCACCTTGGTAGAAATGCGGGCTGAACTTCGCCAGATTTGGGAGAAAACCAATTTGAGCCGTGAGCAAATGCTGGTTCAGTTGCAGGCTTGGTGCGAACGTGCAGAGCAGAGCGGTATTCGCTGGCTGGAAGACATGTCGATCCGGATTCGTCGCTACGCGGCGTAATTTGCAAGTTATTTGATTGATGAAAGCCGCTGGTGAGAATCAGCGGCTTTTTTGTTTCGGCATCAGCGCTGTGATCGATGTGGCACCCAAACCTTCCGCGCATGATGCCAACTTGCGTATGCATTAAAAGGACATGCGACCTTGCGCATGCAGCTGGGCCAACAAAAAACCCGCTCTGAATATCAGTAGCGGGTTTATGTAGAAACAGCGGAAATAATTGAGTTACTTCAGCTTGGTTTCTTTGTATGACACATGCTTACGAACCACTGGATCGTATTTCATGATTTCAATTTTCTCGGGCTTCGTACGCTTGTTTTTGGTCGTGGTGTAGAAGTGACCAGTACCAGCAGAAGATTCGAGTTTAATTTTTTCGCGACCACCTTTAGCCATGATTTACTCCTGCTTAGATTTCGCCACGTGCACGAAGATCGGCCAAAACAGCATCAATGCCATTTTTGTCGATAGTGCGCAGGGCGTTATTAGTTAGACGCAGGCGAACCCAGCGGTTTTCGCTTTCAACCCAGAACTTGCGTGACTGCAAGTTAGGCAGAAAACGACGTTTTGTTTTGTTGTTGGCGTGGGAAACTTTGTTTCCAACCATCGGGCGCTTACCCGTTACTTGACATACGCGAGCCATGATGACCCCAAAAAATTCAGCAAATTAGTGTATCTGCAAAACCACACGGCATGAATTGAATAGCCATGGATTTGCGGCGAAGTCCAAGATTGTAACCAATTACTAATCTTTTGCCCAGCCTTTTTTGCGGAAAAACTCAAAAAGGTGGGCGATTGTGCAGCCTGTAGGAGTAGCCGCAGTTGGGGCCAACCACCAAATGGTCTACCAATTCTATGTCAACCAGTGCCAAAGCCGATGAAAGCTCGCGGGTCAGCCGGTCATCTGCGCTGCTGGGGGTGCAGCAGTCGCTAGGGTGATTGTGCGCCACCATGATGCGGGGCGCATTGGTTTGAATTGCAAATTTAAGCACCTCACGCGGAAAAACCACAGTTTTGTTCACCGTTCCGCTGGAGAGTATTTTGTGGTCCAGTACTTTCAGTTGGCTATCCAGGGCGATCACAAGGAAATTCTCGACTTCGCTTAATCCGATTTGCGCACGCACGAATTGCTCGAATAAGTCGGGAGAAGCAAGGAGGCCTTGTTCTGCTTCCTGCAATTCGTGGCTTAAACATCGTTTGGCCATTTCAAGACAGGCGCGCAGCTGTGCATATTTGGCTTCGCCAAGGCCGCGAACTTGAATCCATTCAGCGAGTGAAACGCGGTTTAAATTTTGCAGGCCGCCGAACTGGCTGATCATTTCACGGGCCAGGTCGACTGCACTTTTTCCAGGCAAGCCAGTGCGCAGAAAAATAGCAAGCAATTCAGCATCTGAAAGCGCTTGCGCGCCCTGTTTGATTAACCGTTCGCGGGGACGATCGTGTTTGGGCCAGCTTTGAATACTCATGAAGAATTGAACCTGAAAGCCACTTGGTGGCCTTCGGTTCAGTCAAGTTCCCAAACTACCGTGGCAGTGACCAAGTTACTGGCCGGAATTCCCCAGCTTGTGCAGCAGTGATGGCTGGACGATCTCGATCCAGTAGCCGTCCGGGTCTTTGATGAAGGCCACATCTTTCATCTTGCCTTGTTCCGGGCGTTTTATATAGGGAACCTGGTTTTCGTCAAACCAGCGAACCGCTGCAGCAAGATCAGGTACCGAGAAACAAATGTGTCCGAATCCTTGTGGTTGCTGGTTTCCGTCGTGATATTTGAATTCTGGGTCGTTTTCTGTGCCCCAGTTGTGCGTCAGTTCGAGAATACCGGCTTGGCTGAATGTCCAGGCGGTGCGGGTGCCTTCATCTTCGGGTATTTCGTCGGTCTCGGTGACTCGAGCGAGGAAGTACAGCGAAAACTTCATTTCGGCAAAGTCCAGCTTCCGAAGCACCCGCATACCCAACACCCGGGTGTAAAAATCGAGTGAGACGGCCGGGTCTTTCACCCGCAACATGCTGTGATTCAGCACGAAACCTTGCGTGGCCTTCGGCACTGTTGGGCTGACTCCGGGGTGGTTCTCTGTGTTAAACGCCATGGTTTTCAAACTCCTGTGTTTGTTTCTGAATGCAGATATTTCATGCTCACGCTCATTTTATTACCACAATGTGAGGCTGAACTCGAATCATTCGCACCCGCTTTGGGATGTCTGACTGCCTCCAAAGGCGTAGAATAGAGCCGTTTTTGAAATGAATTCAGGATGTTGAAATGACCGACGCAGTACAGCCCAAGCCCGTGGTGAACGAATCTTCATTCGTGACCCTGCATTACCGCATTCGCTTGGCCGAGAGCCAGCAGGTGATTGTGTCTACCTTTGAGGACAAGCCGGCAACATTGTCGATTGGCGCGGGCCAGTTGGCTGAAGGTTTGGAGCGTTGCCTGTTTGGTATGCAGGCGGGGCAGCGTGACATATTCACTTTGCCCGCGGGCAGCGGTTACGGCGACACCAATCCCGATTTGTACCGCCCGGTGAGCAAGGCATTGCTGTCAAAATATGCCGAGGAGGGCACCACGTTTGAGCCCGGTGAGTTTGTGCATTTTCCTGCGCCCGATGGCGGTCAGTTTGCTGGCACGGTAGTGGAAGAGCGTGAGGACGATATTTTGTTTGACTTTAACCACCCCCTGGCAGGCAAGGCACTGACCTTTGAAGTGCAGTTGATCGGGGTGCTGTGAGGTGAGTATGGAAATTAGCCTGGCCCAACCGCGCGGTTTTTGTGCGGGTGTAGACCGCGCCATTGAAATTGTGGAACGTGCCTTGCAGCAATTTGGTTCGCCCATTTATGTGAAGCATGAAATTGTTCACAACAAAACGGTGGTCGAAGATTTGCGCGGTAAGGGTGCAATTTTTGTGGATGAACTGGAAGATGTACCCACCGGCTCCACAGTTGTGTTTTCCGCCCATGGGGTGTCGCAAGATGTTCGCACCCAAGCGGAAAGCCTGGGCTTGAAAGTGTTTGATGCGACATGCCCACTGGTTACGAAAGTGCATGTGGAAGTCAGCAAGATGCGTGCACAGGGTTGCGAGATCATCATGATTGGTCACGAAGGCCACCCCGAAGTAGAGGGCACCATGGGACAGGTGAAGGACGGCATTTACTTGGTGGAAACTGAGGAGGATGTGGCCAAGCTGAATATTGCAGCGGGTACGCAATTGGCTTTTGTGACGCAAACCACTTTGAGCGTTGACGATGCTTCGAGGGTAATTGCAGCGCTGAAATCGAAGTTTCCTGAGATTCGAGAGCCCAAGAAAGCAGACATTTGCTATGCGACGCAAAACCGTCAGGACGCGGTGAAGTTTATGGCACGCCAGGTGGATTTGGTGTTGGTGGTGGGTAGCCCCAGCAGTTCCAATTCCAATCGCCTGCGCGAGGTGGCTGAAAAACTGGGTGTACCTGCCAAACTGATTGAAAATGCAGACAGCCTTGAGCGTGCCTGGTTTGATGGTGTGAAACACATAGGCTTGACTGCGGGTGCCTCAGCGCCCGAGCACCTGGTGCAAGGCGTGGTGAAGCGCCTGAAAGAATGGGGTGCTTTGTCGGTGCGAAATATGGAAGGCGTGGAGGAAAATATTGCCTTCCCCATGCCGAAGGGATTGAACCCCAGAGTTTGAATTGCAGGGTTTGAATTAACCCGACTGCTTCGGGGTGGCCAGCACTTGGTCTACCCTGTTGCGGTCCACATCCACCACTTCAAATCGCCAGTTGTTCCAGTCAAATTTCTCGGTTTTTTTCGGAATTCGGCCCAATGAGGCCAACACGAATCCACCGACGGTGTGAAAGTTGCCCAAGTCTTCTTGAGGCAAACCACGAATTCCCAGTTTGATTTTCATTTCATCAATGGGCAGCAGGCCGTCCAGTAGCCATGAGCCATCTTCGCGTTTCACAGCCAAGGCCTCTTCGGGGGTGTCCATCATGGGCATCATGTCGCCCACCACGCTGGACAACACATCATCAATCGTCACGATGCCTTCAGTCATGCCAAATTCGCTGACCACGAATGCAAAGGTCTTTTTCTGTTGACGGAAGGTACGCAGCAAATCGACAAGTGTGAGCGAGGCCGGGACGAACAAGGGGTTTTGCAGGGGAATTTCTGCGAAATCAATGTCCCCTTCCATGGCGGCCTGGAGAATATCGTGGCTTTCAGCCACGCCGATGACCTGCTGCAAACTGCCTTTGCATATGGGCAACATCGAGTGGGGTGCTTCACGCAACAGGCGCAGGTTGTCCTCGCGCGGGGCGTGCAAATCAAGGTAAGCAATGTCGCTGACAGGGGTCATGACCGAGGCCAGGCGACGGTCTTCAAGGCGCAACACATTGCTCATCAGGTGGCGTTCTTCGGGGGCCAGCATGCCGGTTTTGGCGCCTTCATCGAGAAATGCCTGAATTTCTTCAATGGTGCTGACAGCAGGGGCGGCTTTGAACGGGATGAAGCTGAGCACCAGGTCGGAACCCTTGGAGAGCAGGGCAATGGCAGGGCTGAGCACTTTCAGGAATATCGACATGAAGGGGGCGCAGAACGCAGCCACTTTTTCCGGATTGGCAATGGCCAGACGTTTGGGTACGATTTCGCCAAAAATAATGGAGAACCCGGTTACCAAGGCGATTGTGACTGCAAATGAAATGACTCCGGCCCAATCGCTGAGTGTTGGGAAATATTGGTCAATGACATGCTGAAAGGTGGCTGTTAGCGCTGATTCGCCGTAAATACCCATGAGCAGAGCAGCCGCTGTGATGCCCGTTTGTGTGGCGGCCAGCAAGCGACTTGGATTGTCCATGATTTGAATGGCGATTCGAGCTTTGGGATTGCCTGCGTCGGCCATGGCCTGCAGCTTGGAGCGCCGACTGGAGGCCAGTGCCATTTCCGAGAGGGCGAAAAAGCCGGAAACCAAAATCAAAAGGACCAAGATCCAGAAGGCATTCATGATGTGTGTTCTTGTAATGGGTGTTGCGACTGGCTGTATTGCTTGTGCCTCAGTTTACCAAAGCCCATGCTGCTTTGGCTTTTTGCTTGATTGGGTAAAACCGGGGGCTCGGTTACAATAGCAGGCTAAGTTTAATCCACAGAAAGAATTGCCATGGCGATGACCGAAGACTCCATTCCACAATCTGATCAAATCGTGGTCGCTGCACTGTACAAGTTTGTCAGCCTGCCTGATTTCGAAGACATCAAGCCCCGGCTTGAGGCGGTGTGCGCTGAAAACGGTGTATTGGGTACCCTGTTGCTGGCCAAAGAGGGAATTAATGGCACGGTAAGCGCACCGCGCGCCGGTATCGTTGTCTTGATGAATTTTTTGTGGGCCGATACACGTTTTGGTGATTTGTCACCCAAGTATTCAATTGCGCCTGAACAGGCTTTCACGCGCATGAAGGTGAAGTTGAAGCGTGAAATTGTGACCATGGGCAAAGACGGTATTGACCCGAATCGCTTGGTGGGCCGTTATGTGAAGCCTTCCGACTGGAATGCCTTGATTCAAGACCCAGACACTTTAGTGATCGACACCCGCAACAACTACGAGTATGCAATTGGTACTTTTGAAGGTGCTGTAGACCCTGCCACCACGACATTCCGCGAGTTTCCGGAATGGGTTGAAAAGAACTTGAAAAACTTGCCTGCAGACAAGCGACCAAAGAAGATTGCGATGTTTTGTACCGGTGGCATTCGCTGCGAAAAGTCCACAGCCTACATGTTGGAACAAGGTTTTGATGAGGTGTACCACCTTGAAGGTGGCATCTTGAAGTACCTGGAAGAAATTCCTGAAGAACAAAGTTTGTGGAAAGGCGAGTGTTTTGTATTTGATCAACGGGTATCGGTCACCCATGGTTTGCAAGTGGGGCATTACGACCTTTGCCATGCCTGCCGTATGCCGATTACCGAGGAAGAAAAGCAAAGCGAGAAATACATTCAGGGAGTAGGTTGCCCGCATTGCTACGATTCGTTGACTGACGACCAAAAGAAGCGTTTTGGTGAGCGCCAAAAGCAGATTCAACTGGCCAAGCTGCGCAATGAAAAGCACATTGGCCGCAAGATGTTGCCCAAAGAAGTACCTCCCAAAGAAGCGCACGCGGAGTGATTGAGTTGGATCACCAGCTTGGTTTGCCTGTGTTGTACACCTTTCGCCGTTGCCCCTATGCCATGCGTGCGCGACTAGCGATAGTTGCAGCTGGTTTGCAGGTTGAGGTGCGCGAACTGGTGTTGCGCGCCAAACCGGCACACATGCTTGAAATTTCACCCAAAGGCACAGTGCCCGTGTTGTGGTTACCCAATGGCACGGTGATTGACGAAAGTCTGGATGTGATGCGTTGGGCGGTGGACCAGAGTTTTCCGGCAGACTGGTTGGTGCTGAATGCTGGGCAGCAACAACAATGTGATGATTGGATCGCGCTGCTTGATGGCGAATTCAAGCGCAATCTGGACCGATACAAATACCCGCACAGATACCATGTTAAAAATGACGCGGAAACCTACACCTGCGACCCGCTTGAACACCGTGCGGTGTGTGAAAAAATTCTGGCGCAGTGGAATGCAGTGCTTGAACAGCATGGGCAACAAGCGGACACCTTCCTGTTCGGTGCTCAACCCAGCTTTGCAGACTATGCAATTTTGCCTTTTGTGCGCCAGTTCAGAATTGCCGATGAGGCGTGGTTTGATGCTGCGCCCGGCTACGATGCTCTGAAGCGTTGGTTAAGCGCTTTCCTCGCGTCGAATGTGCTTGAACGGGCCATGACAAAGTACAGCCCTTGGCAACCGGGTGATACACCTTTAACCTTTCCGGGTTAGAGACGACCCTCTACGATTTTCTGGTCAACTTTCTATACACTCGCAAGTTACGCAACAGTAACATTGTCTTGGTGGGCTATGCTAAGCCCTGAAAAAAGACATTCCCCCTATAAGAAGGACGAGACTCATGGCCGACAAAATTCTTGAATTTGTTCACACCTCGACAGGTAAACAAATTGCCGCTGCACTGGGCTTGCCCGTGCCCCCCATGTTGAAGCGCGCCAAAGCCGGATACGCTGAAAAATCATTGGCCAATTCAAATGCATTGGTGGGAGCCAGCGCGTTTGGCCCGGTGGCCACTGCCGTGGTGAAGGCATTGAATGCCATGGGTGCATCGATCAAGGTGTCTGCCGATTTGGCAGGTCTGGACGGCATCAAGCAAGCTGCGGCCAAGGCCAAAGTAGATGTGAGCATTTCTCAAGCTGACAACGGCGTGCCTGAAAATGTTTACGTACTGGATGTAACGTCAGCCGCCAATGTGGCTGACCTGCGTTTGTTGTATGACTTTTTCAATCCACGTTTGCGCAAAGTGCCATCAAACAGCCGCATCGTGGTGATTGGCCGCCCCCGCGGTGATTGCAAAGATGCATTGGCTGAAACAGCGCAGTCTTCTTTGCCTGGTTTTATTCGCAGCCTTGCGAAAGAAAGTGGCAAGAACGGCACCACAGCCAATTTGATTCAGGTGAAAACCGGTGCTGAAAACGGCATTGAAGGTGCGCTGCGCTTTTTCCTGAGCCCGCATTCAGCGTTTGTAACCGGCCAGGTGTTGCCAGTGGTTGGCGCGCCCAAGGGCGTGAAAGTTGCAGCGTTTTCTGAAAAGCCATTGACTGGCAAACTGGCTGTTGTAACCGGTGCTGCACGCGGCATTGGTGCGGCGATTGCAGAAGTGCTGGCCCGCGAGGGTGCAACCGTGATCGGCGTGGATCGCCCCGCGGATGAAAGCGTATTGGGCGCCACCATGAGCAGCATTGGCGGCATTGCCTGCCCGCTGGACATTACTGATGCTGACGCAGGCAAAAAGCTGGCTGCTGTAGCAGCTGAGAAGGGTGGCAAGATCGACATTATTGTGCACAACGCAGGCATTACCCGCGACAAGATGATGCGCAACATGGCTGCCCACCTGTGGGACATGGTGTTGGACGTGAACCTGGGTGCGATTGTTCGTTGTAACGATCAGTTGTTGGCAGGTGATGCATTTGGCATGAATGCGCGCATTGTGTGCATTTCGTCGATTGGCGGTATTGCCGGTAACGCAGGCCAAACCAACTATGCAGCGACAAAGAGTGCCGTGATTGGTTATGTGGATGCCATGGCCAAGCAACTGGAAGGCAAGGGCATTTCGATTAACGCGATTGCACCGGGCTTTATTGAAACCCAAATGACAGCGGCCATTCCCGTGGTTACCCGTGAAGTGGCGCGTCGTTTGTCCAGCCTGTCGCAGGGCGGCTTGCCTGTGGATATTGCAGAAGCAGTGACCTTCATGGCCAGCCCCTTGGCTGCTGGTGTAAATGGTGCCACCTTGCGTGTGTGCGGACAAAACCTGGTGGGCGCGTAAATACAAACACGCTGCCTGCAACTAAAAAATTATTTGGAGAAAATTCTATGAAACACGGTCGTCGCGTTGCCATTATTGGCGGTTCACGCATTCCATTTGCACGTTCAAACACAGCCTACATTGGCAAATCCAACCAGGACATGTTGACTGCAGCATTCCGAGGTGTTGTCGACAAGTTTCAGTTGCATGGTGAAGAACTGGGCGATGTAGTAGCTGGTGCAGTAGTGAAGCACAGCCGCGATTTTTCACTGTGCCGTGAATCTGTATTGGGTTCAGGTTTGAGCCCAATGACACCGGCTTTCGACATTCAGCAAGCCTGCGGTACTGGCCTGGAAGCGGCCATTGTGGTGGCCAACAAAATTGCCTTGGGTCAAATTGAAGTGGGCATGGCTGGCGGTGTAGACACCACCACCGACGCACCGATTGCTGTAAGCGAAGGCCTGCGCAAAATTTTGCTGGAAGCCAACCGCGCCCGCGACACCAAAGGCAAGCTGGCTGCCCTGTTGAAAATTCGCCCCAAGCACTTGGCACCACTGCCACCTGCCAATGCTGAACCACGCACGAAAATGAGCATGGGCGCGCACTGTGAAGTGATGGCGCAAACATGGAATATTTCTCGTGAAGAGCAAGACGAACTGGCCGTGAGCAGCCACTTGAAAGCAGCCAAGGCCTACGAAGAAGGTTTCTTTGACGACCTGGTTGTACCATTCAACGGTTTGACCCGTGACAACAATCTGCGTGCCGATTCTTCTGTAGAGCGCCTGCAAGGTTTGAAGCCTGCATTTGATCGCAAGAGCGGCAAGGGCACGATGACTGCCGGTAACTCGACACCACTGACTGACGGCGCTTCTGCTGTGCTGCTGGCCTCTGAAGACTGGGCCAAGGCACGTGGCATTCAGCCCTTGGCTTACCTCACTTTCAGCGAAACAATCGGTGTTGATTTTGTATCGGGCAAGGAAGGCCTGTTGATGGCCCCAGCCTACGCAGTGCCACGTATGCTGAAGAAAGCAAATATGAAGCTGCAAGACTTCGATTTCTATGAAATTCACGAAGCGTTTGCTGCACAGGTTCTGTGTACCTTGAAGTCTTGGGAAGACCCCAAGTTCTGCAAGGAAAAACTGGGTCTGGACTCAGCTTTGGGTTCAATTGACCGCAGCAAGCTGAACGTGAAAGGCGGTTCACTGGCTGTGGGCCACCCGTTCGCCGCCACTGGTGGCCGCATTATTGCCACCTTGGCCAAGCTGTTGAATGAAAAAGGCAGCGGCAAGGGCTTGATCTCTATTTGTGCAGCCGGTGGTATCGGCGTAACAGCAATTATCGAGAAGTGAAATCATGAGCGTGAATGACACCCTGAAAGCAGCGGCGAAATTTTTCGAGCTGACCGAGTTTCCAAACGGCAAGGCGCTGCTGCTGAAGGCTGCCACCACGTCCAATAAAAAACCAAAACCCGACACACAGGCTGCACGCCTGGGTGCCCGGGTGAAGAAAGTGTTTATTGACCGCGAGTGGGTACGCCAGTACAACGCTGTGTGTGGCTTCAAGGAAGATGAAATTTCCCTGACCGCGCCTCAGGTGGTGGCTTCGCCCCTGCACATGTATTTGCTGAGCCGCCCTGAGCACCCCATGCCGATGTTGGGCATGGTTCACTTGCACAACTCAATTGAATGCGCCAAGCCGCTGGAATACGGTGTGGCTTACGATGTGTTGGTGACAGTGGGCGATACCCGCAGCATTTCGCTGGGTCTGGAATTTGATGTACACACCCAGTTTTTGGTCGGCGAGGAAGTGCACTGGAGCAGTGTAATGACCATTTTGTGCCGCGTGAAGGGTATGCCCAAGCCTTTGACGAAACCAGCACCTGTTGAGCCTTTGAGTGCATTGGGTGCGCAATACGCCGCCGTGAAAGTGCCCGAGAACATGGGACGCAAGTACGCCAAGGTTTCAAACGATTACAACCCGATTCACCTGTACGCGCAAACCGCAAAAATGTTTGGTTTCAAACAGGCCATTGTGCATGGCATGTGGACTGCCGCAAAAACACTGAGCATTGTTGAAGCCGGTTTGGGTACGCGTGCCAGCAAGTTCGATTTGTCGTTCAAGCAGCCGGTGTTTTTGCCTTCTGGTATTTCGGTGAAGCATGTGACAGCCGATGGTGCTTCGAAGTTTGAAGTGCTGGCGGAGCGTGATTCGAAAGTGTTGATGGTGGGTAGTATCGGCGCGTAAGAAGTTGAATCGGTTTGCAGCGCGTCACTCATTGCGCCTAGATCCAAGTCGAATTCCCCTTTTTGATTCTGGCTCGGTTCATGCGAAACGCAAAAGCGTCTTCGCATCGACCTTGCAGGTCGCCCCTCGCTGTAAATCAAACCGGGCGACTTGATCTTGAATCGGCACAATGATGCAACGCTGCTACAAACCTTAACCGGCTAACCAATCAATCTCCGCCAGTGGTTAAGGGCCGATTCATGACCTAGCGAGCGGCTGTTTTCAGCATTCGCAAAGTTCGCTTTGCCGTCCTTCCGCCTTCAGGAAAGTCTGCCCGTTTGAATTCACACGCCACGTTCGGCTACGAGCCGACACCGAGTTCGGCCATCTTTTTTGCCGAATCTCGGTGAGTCAGTGTGAACTTCAAAAAGGGAAATACAGACTTTCAGGCGGGGGAGGGCATGCGACTTTGCGGATGCAATAACAGGGCATGCGACTTTGCAAATGCCCACACACCGCTGCTATCTCTCCGACAGTCCCGGCATCAAACTGGTTTCGATCATTTTCTGCATGTCTCGAATCGGAATTTCCGGGTGCTGGATCCACCACCGTGCGCCGGCCTCAACAGCACCAACCATGATGTTGGCCAATGCCACTGATTGAATGCCTGCTTTGTCACCGTTTTTGGCCTTGGTGGGATCGTTCAATTCTTCAATGGTTTTGGCCGAGGCTTCAATAAAGCTGTTTCTGAAAAAAGCCACCTTCTCGCCCACTGGGCCTACGCTGGTGAGCGCTTCGTTGTACAGCACAGACCAACCATCCCGGTGACGTTCTACAAACGTCAGAAAGCTGAGCATGATCAATTTCAGACGCTCTTTGGGGTTTGGGTTGGCCATCAGCATGGAAAGGCCCGACATCAAGTGATTGCCAACCTGGGTAATGGTGGCCAGGTACAGCGCATCTTTGGAACCAAAGTAGCGGTAAAGCAAAGGTTTGGTTACACCTGCGCCTTCTGCGATTTGCTCCATGCTGGTGGAGTGAAAACCATGACGCGAGAAGACAGAGCCCGCCACGTCCAGAATTTGACTCATTCGTTGTTCTTTGGGAACTTTGCGTGTGCCCAGGCGTTTTGTCTCGAGGGTAGGCGCCGCGTTTTTATTGTTGTCGTTCGCTTTTTTCACCAATTTACTAGCCGGTTACATTGACGTTTTGAAGTGTAGCAAGCTTCTTTCAGTTTTGTGAATAAAAAAAGCCCCACAAAAAGTGTGGGGCTTTTTTACGGATGGACTGTCAGTAAGTTACCAAATTTGATTACTTATAACCCACGCGATCCATGATTTGCTGAGACAAGGCGGTGTTGGCAGCCAGTGTTTTGGCGGGAGTTACGTCTTGCTTGAAGGGGCCCAGTGACTCCAAAGCAGGATTGTCCACTTTCACGCCGGGCACTGTTGGCCATTCATTGTTGCCATTGGCAAAGTATTTTTGGGCAGAATCGCTGGCCAGGTATTCCAAAAATTTGATTGCCCCTTCGCGATTCGGTGCATTCTTGGCCACGGCACCGCCTGATACGTTCATGTGTACGCCATAGCTACTTTGGTTGGGCCAAATGAAACCAACTTTGGACACCACTTCTTTGTCCTCTGGCTTGGAAGAATTCAGCAAGCGAACCCAGTAGTAGCTGTTGGTCAAGGCAACACCGCATTCTCCAGATGCGACTGCGCGAATTTGGTCAGTGTCACCACCCTTGGGGCTGCGGGCCATATTCGCGACCACACCTTGTGCCCAGGTTTCAGCGCCTTTCTCGCCCAAGTGGCTGATCATGCTGCTCATCAAGGACAACATGTAGGGGTGTGAGCCTGTGCGTGTACAAACTTTGCCCTTCAATGCGGGCTTGGCCAAGTCTTCATAGTTTTGGGCCAGCTTGGGATCCACGTTTGCCTTGTTGTACACAATGACGCGGCTGCGTGCTGAAAACGCATGCCAAAGACCATTTTCACCCGTGAATTGCGCCGGGATTTTTTCGCTGAGTACTTTGGACTTTACAGGTTGAAACAAGCCGTCTTGTTGGGCTGTGGCAAGGCGGGCCGCGTCCACCAGCAGCACCACGTCGGCAGGGCTGCGTGCGCCTTCACTGCGCATGCGTTCAAGCAGGGCTTCATCACCCAGCTCCAGGCGTTTGATTGCAATGCCTGTTTGCTTGGTGAAGTCCTCGTACATTTTTTCATCGGTTGAGTAGTGGCGGGCCGAGTACAGGTTGATGACTTTCTCGTTGGCTTGCGCGGCTGCGCTTACGCCAATCAAGCCTGCAATTGAAACTGAAATCAGTTTTTTGAAAGTGTTATTCATGATGATAAGGACTTTCCTGAATGTGGTTGGTTGAAATTTGACTTCACTAGTCTAGCAAATAGTAATCATTTATGTAACAAGAAGTGTTCTCGTTTATCAATAATTTTTGCGGTAGTCAGAGTGTCGTAAGCGCGAGTTCCTACATTGGGTGCAACAAGAATGAGGAGACAGTGCTGTGGTTGAGCAAACGAAGTACCAGTCCAATGGGACCTATCAGAATTTGTACGATGAATCCATTCGCAACCCCAAGGGTTTTTGGGCTCGCCAGGCGGATTTGATTCATTGGCAAAAACCTTTCGAGAAGGTTCTGGATGACAGCAAACCCCCCTTTGCAGCCTGGTATGTGGGTGGTGAAACCAACCTCTGTTACAACGCGGTGGATCGGCACCTCGACCAATTGGGTGACAAGCCAGCCTTGATTTATGTGTCCACGGAAGTGGACCAGGAAAAGGTGTACACCTTCCGTCAATTGCACCAAGAGGTGCAAATTGCAGCGGCCATGCTGCAAAAAATGGGTGTGAAGAAAGGCGACAGGGTATTGATCTATATGCCCATGATTCCCGAAGCAACTTTTGCCATGCTGGCCTGTGCGCGAATTGGTGCCATTCACTCGGTGGTATTTGGGGGGTTTGCATCGCACAGTCTGGCTTCTCGAATTGAAGATGCAAAGCCAAAGGTTATTGTGTCGGCCGACGCGGGTTCACGCGCAGGCAAGGCGGTGGCTTATAAACCGCTGCTGGACGAGGCGATAGAGCGTTCAAGTTACAAGCCTGGTCATGTGTTGATGGTGAATCGTGGTTTGGTGCCTTTTAACACTGTGGAAGGTCGGGATCACGATTACGCCGCATTGCGCAAGGAACTGGCCACGGCCAAAGTGCCTGTGACCTGGCTTGGTGCTACTGACACCAGTTACATTTTGTACACCAGCGGTACCACCGGAAAGCCCAAGGGTGTGCAGCGCGACGTGGGCGGCTATGCAGTGGCACTTGCAGCGTCCATGAAGTACATTTTCATGGGCGAAAAAGGAAAAACATTCTTCGCAACCAGTGACATTGGCTGGGTGGTAGGGCACAGCTACATTGTGTATGGCCCACTGATTGCGGGCATGGCCACGGTGATGTACGAGGGCGTGCCCATTCGACCAGACGCCGGTATTTGGTGGAAGATTGTGCAGGATCACAAGGTGTCTGTGTTGTTCTCGGCGCCCACGGCCGTGCGCGTGTTAAAGAAGCAAGACCCTGCCTACCTGAGCAAATACGATTTGAGTTCGCTGAAAGCGCTGTTTCTGGCAGGCGAGCCTTTGGATGAAACCACGTCGGACTGGATTTCGGGCGCGATCGGGAAACCGATTGTTGATAATTATTGGCAAACTGAAACGGGTTGGCCAATTTTGGCGGTACAGCGTGGTGTTGAAGAAATGCCAGGCAAGCTGGGCAGCCCCGGTGTGCCGGTGTTTGGTTTCAATGTGAATGTGTTGAATGAGGATACGGCGCAACCTTGTAAAGCGAATGAAAAAGGTGTGGTGGCCATTGAAGGACCGCTGCCTCCCGGTTGCATGCAAACGGTGTGGGGTGACGATGAGCGGTTTGTCAAAACTTACTGGTCAAGTTTCAAAACCCGGCAGGTGTATTCCACTTTTGATTGGGGCATTCGCGACGAGGACGGATACTTCTTTATCCTGGGGCGGACCGATGACGTGATCAACGTGGCTGGCCACCGTTTGGGCACACGCGAAATTGAGGAGAGTATTTCGTCTCATCCAGCCGTGGCCGAAGTGGCGGTGGTGGGTGTGGCCGATCAGGTGAAAGGACAGGTGGCAGTTGCGTTTGCCATTTTGAAGTCGGCCGATTCACTTGATCAGGCTCAAGCCAAAACACTGGAGGCCGAGATCATGAAGGTGGTGGATTCCCAGTTGGGCGCAGTGGCCAGGCCTGCGCGTGTTTACTTTGTGAATGTGCTGCCCAAGACCCGTTCTGGCAAGCTGTTGCGCAGGTCAATTCAGGCGGTGTGTGAAGGCCGCGACCCCGGCGACATGACCACCATTGAAGACCCTACTGCGCTGGCTCAAATCAAAAGTGCCATGGCATGAACAAACTGCACAACTGAAGTAAAAAACAGGCCCGGAAAGTCGGGCTTGTTTCAATTTTGTGATGTGTTTTAAAACGTGCTTTAATGGTTTGTCACAGGCCGTTTCAGGGAGGGCTACTGAATGGCAAACCAATCGCTCGAAGTGCTCAAGCTCAGCGTGTTGTTCGACAACCATTTTTTCAATGGTGTGCCCACGCAGGTTCATTTCATTCAAAACAGTAGCTTGGTAGGCACCTGGATTGACGACCAAGGCGCTGCCAATTTAAGTATTGGACTTGATCGAATCCAGTTCATGAGTAGTGATCAGTTGGCTTTCTTGATTGCTCATGAGTATGGTCACCTGGTACTGAAGCATCCTGAAAAAACTCTGGAAATTCAGCAGCAGTATGGCATCGCCTCTAGCTTCGATGAATTCATGTTGTCGTTCGATGCGAAACGCGATTATTCGAAGTTGATGCGCGAGATGGAACTGCAGGCTGACTTGTTTGGGGCGCAGTTGGTGTTGGGTCTGGGACATGACCCAGTATCTGGAGCTTCATTTTTGCTGGCTGAAACCAAAAGCATTCAGCACCCCGAGGGTACCTTGCGGGTCGCAAAAATTAAAGCGGGTGAGCAAAGCCTGGTCGCCGAAGATTTCTCTGGCACTTTCAATCATTTGGCCCTGCAATTGAGTGATGCTGAAGTGTTGGCAGCCTTGGTACCCAGCTACGCCCAGCCAATGGGTTCCGTTGATTCTGCGGTGAAGGCTGCGGTAGAAAGCTGGCCGGTTTCGGGTGCCGATGGTGGCTATGCAGGTGACACGCTGTACGGATTTGAGGTGTCGGTTTTGTTAACGATTGCAGTGTTGGCCTGCGCCATACCAAGATGGTGGCGCAGGACCAGTGTGGGTTGAACTTAAATATTAAGCAACCTCATTAAGCTACACTCACCGGAATTTTCCCGATCTTGGCTTGCCACTCTTTCGGCCCTGTGTTGTGCACCGAAATACCGGTACTGTCCACGGCCACTGTGACTGGCATGTCCTTGATCTCGAACTCGTAAATGGCTTCCATGCCCAGGTCTTCAAAACCAACCACTTTTGCGTTGGTAATGGCCTTGGATACCAAATACGCGGCGCCACCCACAGCCATCAGATAGGCTGATTTGTTGTCGCGAATGGCCTCAATGGCAACCGGGCCGCGCTCGGCTTTGCCGATCATCGCGATCAAACCGGTTTTTTCCAGCATCATGCGGGTAAATTTGTCCATGCGTGTGGCGGTTGTGGGGCCGGCTGGTCCTACAGCCTCGTCGCGCACTGGGTCGACCGGGCCCACGTAGTAAATCACGCGGTTGGTGAAGTCCACCGGCAATTTTTCACCTTTGGCCAGCATGTCGGCGATGCGTTTGTGCGCTGCATCGCGGCCGGTCAGCATTTTGCCGTTCAACAGCAAGGTTTGCCCGGGTTTCCAGCTGGCCACCTCTTCCGGGGTTAGCGTGTCCAGGTTCACACGCTTGCTTTTCTCGGTGTCGGCAGTCCAGCTTACCTGTGGCCAGTCAGCCAGGTTTGGCACTTCAAGCTTGGCGGGGCCGTCACCATGCAAATGGAAATGCACGTGGCGTGTGGCTGCGCAGTTGGGGATCATGGCGATTGGCAGTGATGCCGCGTGCGTGGGGTAGTCGAGAATTTTTACATCCAGCACCGTGGTCAGGCCACCCAGGCCTTGAGCGCCAATGCCCAGGGAATTCACTTTGTCGTACAGCTCCAGGCGCAATTCTTCAATTCGGTTGCTGGGGCCGCGGGCCAGCAGTTCATGAATGTCGCAAGGTGCCATCAGGCTTTCTTTGGCCAGTAGCATGGCTTTCTCAGGAGTGCCGCCAATACCGATACCCAAAATGCCGGGAGGGCACCAGCCAGCGCCCATGGTGGGGACAGTTTTCAAGACCCAATCCACAATGGAGTCTGAAGGGTTCAGCATGACCATTTTGGATTTGTTCTCTGAGCCGCCACCTTTGGCCGCACAAATGACTTCGACATCGTCGCCGGGCACAATTTCGTAGTGAATGACCGCAGGCGTGTTGTCTTTGCTGTTTTTGCGGGCACCTGCCGGGTCGAGAAGAACGGAGGCGCGCAGTTTGTTGTCTGGGTGCAGGTAAGCGCGACGCACGCCTTCGTTGACCATGTCGGTCACGCTCATGGTGGATTCCCAGCGAACGTTCATACCTACTTTCAAAAACACCACAGAAATGCCAGTGTCTTGGCAAATTGGGCGTTTGCCTTCGGCGCACATGCGGCTGTTGGTCAGGATTTGTGCAATCGCATCTTTGGCAGCAGCACTTTCTTCGCGCTCGTAGGCCTTGCCCAGTGCCTGAATGTAATCAAGCGGGTGGTAGTAGGAAATGTACTGGAAGGCATCCGCGATCGAGCTGATGAAGTCTTCTTGCTTGATGGTGGTCATGAACTGCTCCTGATCAAAGTGAGTGCTTAGCCTGCTATTTTAATGTGCTTTGCCATGGGCGGGTTGCGAGATGAGTCGGTCACACCAGGCAATTGCAACGGCAGACAGCAGGAAAATAACGTGGATGGCAGACTGGGCCACGATGGTTTTGGTGTCGTATTGCTCGGCGTTGATGAAAGTTTTCAGCAAATGAATGGAGGAAATGCCGATGATTGCCATGGCCAACTTGACTTTCAACACCGAGGCGTTGACATGGTCCAGCCACTCGGGTTGATCAGGGTGGGTTTCAAGCTTCATGCGGCTGACAAAGGTTTCATAGCCGCCCACTGTGACCATGATCAGCAGGTTGGATATCATGACCACATCGATCAAGGCGAGCACGATCAGCATGATGCCGGTTTCGTCGAGCTGGTGGCTGGCGGTGCCGCCGACCAGGTGCCAAAGCTCGATTAGAAAGTGATACACATAAACGATTTGGGCAACGATCAAACCGAGATAGAGGGGCAGCTGTAACCAGCGACTGGAGAAGATGATTCGAGCCAGCAGCGGGATGGGTTGTTTATTGTGTTGTTCCATTTTGTGACAAGTGTGCAGTGCAGCAATGGTTAATGGGGTAATGGCGCAAACTATAGCAGAACCAAGCTACACCGGCGCTAGTTGCGCCCGGCTGGAACGCGAATTGCTGTGGTGCGCCATGGTGTAAGGTGAGAGTAAGAGCTCTTGCCTATTGTTTATGCAAACTAAATTAATAGAAAACTAAGTAACCCTTGGAGGACAGGATGTCATCGATCGAATCAGTGTCACATGAAACACGCGTGTTTCAGCCCAGTGCCGACTGGCAACGCAGTGCCGCAATTGGCGGTATGGACGCTTACAAAGCCTTGTGCAAAGAAGCTGAGACAGATTTTGAAGGTTTTTGGGCCCGCCTGGCCAAAGAAAACCTGCAGTTCGCAAAAGCCTACAACCAGGTATTGGATGAATCCAACCCACCGTTCTACAAATGGTTCACTGGCGGCGAATTGAATGTTTCGGCCAATTGCCTGGACAAGAACGTGAATGCCGGCTTGGGTGACAAGGTTGCCCTGATTTTTGAAGCCGATGGCGGCGAAGTGACCAAGGTGACTTACAAGGAATTGCTGGCCAAGGTAAGCCGCATTGCCAACGGCCTGAAAAGCCTGGGTGTGAAGAAAGGCGACCGCGTTGTCATTTACATGCCCATGAGCGTGGAGGGTGTTGCGGCCATGCAAGCGTGCGCGCGTATCGGTGCAACCCACTCCGTGGTGTTTGGTGGTTTCTCTGCCAAGGCCTTGCAGGACCGTATCGTTGACACAGGTGCAGTCGCGGTATTTACCGCCGACCAGCAAGTGCGCGGTGGTAAGCAGTTGCCCCTGAAAGCGATTGTGGATGAAGCGCTGAGCCTGGGTGGCTGCGACGCTGTGAAGAATGTCATTGTGTACAAGCGCACCGGTGCAGACGTAGGCATGCAGGCCGGCCGCGATGTGTATTTGCATGAACTCGCTGACAAGCAAAGCGATGTCTGCGCGCCTGAAATGGTGGATTCCGAGCACCCGCTGTTTATTCTCTACACTTCGGGCTCAACGGGTAAACCCAAGGGTGTGCAGCACAGTTCTGCTGGTTATTTGCTGTGGGCCATGCTCACCATGAAGTGGACTTTCGACATCAAGCCTAACGATGTGTTTTGGTGTACGGCCGACATTGGCTGGATTACCGGTCACACTTACATTACCTATGGCCCCTTGGCAGTAGGTGCTACTCAAATCGTGTTTGAGGGTGTGCCCACCTACCCGAATGCCGGTCGTTTCTGGGAAATGATTCAGCGCCACAGCGCTACCATTTTTTACACCGCACCCACAGCGATCCGTTCATTGATCAAAGCCTCCGAGGCTGATGAGAAAGTGCACCCAAAGAGCTACGACCTTTCCAGCCTTCGCTTGATGGGCTCAGTCGGCGAGCCGATCAACCCTGAAGCCTGGATGTGGTATTACAAGAATGTGGGTGGTGAAAAATGCCCAATCGTCGATACCTTCTGGCAAACCGAAACCGGTGGCCACATGATCACGCCATTGCCTGGTGCCACACCCTTGGTGCCTGGTTCATGCACATTGCCATTGCCCGGCATTATGGCGGCGGTGGTGGACGAGGTGGGTGGCGATTTGCCCAACGGCCAAGGTGGTATTTTGGTGGTGAAGCGCCCATGGCCTTCAATGATCCGTACCATCTGGGGTGACCCGGATCGTTTCAAGAAGAGTTATTTCCCTGAGGAACTGGGTGGCAAGTTGTACCTGGCCGGTGACGGCGCCGTACGCGACAAGGACAGTGGCAATTTCACCATCATGGGTCGAATTGACGATGTGTTGAACGTGTCGGGACACCGCATGGGCACCATGGAAATTGAAAGCTCACTGGTGGCCAACGAATTGGTGGCCGAGGCCGCAGTAGTGGGTCGCCCTGATGATTTGACTGGTGAAGCGATTGTGGCCTTTGTGGTGTTGAAAGGCGACCGCCCCACAGGCGAGGCCGGCCAGAAGCTGGCCATGGACTTGCGCAACTGGGTGGGCAAAGACATTGGCCCGATTGCCAAGCCCAAGGAAATTCGTTTTGGTGACAATTTGCCTAAAACGCGTTCAGGCAAAATTATGCGCCGCTTGTTGCGCAGCCTGGCCAAGGGCGAGCAAATTACCCAAGACACTTCAACGTTGGAGAACCCGGCCATTCTGGATCAATTGGGCAAGCCGCTTTAATTGATCCGGTGCTCTCCTTGAACAGGGGTGCAGCTGCCTTGAGAAAAACCAGTTCCATTTCGGTGGGCTGGTTTTTTTCGTTTGAAAGAATCCATGCACCGGGAGTAAATACATGAGTTTTACGCTCAGCCTGACCCGGTTCTTTTCGGTTCTTACCTTCGGTTTTTTGGTGTGTATTGCCGGCGCCGCCATTATGGAGGACTACGGCATTGGCCGGCAGTGGATTGGTTACTTCTTCATTTTCGTCACGCTGGGCGCTTATGCGGTGATCGGCTTGCTCAGCCGTACCTCGGACATGCAGGAATACTTCGTGGCCTCGCGCACCGTTCCTGCGGTGTACAACGGCATGGCCACCGCGGCCGACTGGATGAGCGCCGCTTCCTTTCTGGGTGTAGCAGGGACCTTGTTTTACAGCGGTTTTGAAGCCTTGGCCTTGTTGGTGGGGTGGACCGGTGGTTTCGTGCTGATTGCCCTGCTGATTGCCCCCTACCTGCGCAAATTCGCTTTTTTCTCGGTGGGTGATTTTTTGGCCACCCGATATGCCGGCCCCGACAAGGGCAGGGCGGTGCGCCTGATTTGCGTGTTGGTCACCGTGAGTATTTCTTTCGTGTATGTGATTGCGCAAATTTACGCGGTGGGTTTGATTACATCGCGCTTTGCCGGTGTGGAGTTCGGTATTGGTGTTTTCTTTGGGCTTGCCGGTATTTTGGTGTGCTCGTTTTTGGGTGGCATGCGGGCTGTTACGTGGACTGCGGTCGCGCAATACATTGTGATGATTGTGGCCATGATGGTCAGTGTGGTCGCCTTGATCGGATTCACCGGAAAAGGCGACACCGAGCGTTTTGTGGAGGGTGGGCCCACCAGCTTTCCCGAGTATGTGCGTGCACAGGAACGCAAGTTTTTCTCAGACCCCGCCGAAGCCGAGGTGCGTAGCGTTTACCTGCGTGAAGCCGATCGTTATCAGTTGTTGATTGACACCTTGCCTTCATCCTGGGCGGAAGGCTATGAAGCACGCCGCAAAAACCTGGAGCTGGCCCGCTACGATGGGTCTACGTTTCAGGAAATCAAGGCCGCCGAGCGTGTGTTGAGCAGTTATCCCAAAGACCCACAGGATGCCAAGCGCAAATGGAGTCAGGAGAAACAGCGTTACCTGGACAAGGTCAAAGCCAGTGTGCCGCATTTTGGCTCCATCAAAGACGATTCCGGACTGTCGAACTCGCGCGCCTTGATCAGTTTTCTGGCGGTGGCTTTTACCCTGATGTGCGGCACTGTTGCATTGCCCCACATCATCATGCGGTTTTACACCACGCCGAATGCATCGCAAACCCGTTGGTCGGTGGTGTTTGCCTTGGGTTGCATTTTGGTAATTTACTTGGCTTCGCCCTGGCTGAGTGTGATCGCCAAAGTGGTGGTGTATGAAAACCTGGTGGGCTTGAGTTACAACGAAATTCCCAACTGGATTGCCGCGTGGTCGCGGGTAACCCCCGGGCTGGCGACTTTACAGGATGTGAACCAGGATGGTGTGGTGCAGTTTGCCGAAATTGGCTTGAGCCCCGACATTCTGGTGTTGATTACGCCTGAAATTGCAGGCATGCCATTTTTTCTATCCGGCTTGATTGCTGCGGGTGGTTTGGCCGCTGCGTTGTCGACCGCAGACGGCCTGTTGTTGGCGATTGCGGGCAGTTTGTCCCACGACTTGTATTACCGCGTGTTAGACCCTGAGGCGACGGCACAACGGCGTGTGACCATGTCGAAAATTGCCTTGCTGAGTGCAGCACTGATGGCCGCCTGGATTACCAGCTTGCAGCCCGGCAACATTGTGGTGTTGGTGGGTTCTGCTTTTGCTTTGGCGGCTTCAAGCCTGTTTGTACCGCTGGTGGCGGGTATTTTCTGGAGTGGTGCCACACGCCGTGGCGCCTTGTGGGCCATGGGCACCGGGTTTGTCAGTTCAAGCCTTTGTCTGGCACTGACCAATTCGTCGTTCATGGCTTTGTTTAACCTGGATGCTGTGCAAATTGGTGGTTTGAGTGGCGTGGCCAGTGGCGTGTTTACCATTCCGTTGAGCGCACTTGCCATGGTGGTGGCCTCCCTGTTGGGTGGCCGCAAAGACGAAGCGCCTGCTGTAATGCGAGTGTTGCGCTTGCCCGAATCGGAAGGAAAAGTGTGATGCGGTACGAATGCACTGGATACCCAAGGGGATTCTTTGCTATACTCTCGCGCTTACCGCGGAGAGATGGATGAGTGGTTTAAGTCGCACGCCTGGAAAGCGTGTATAGGTTAATAGCCTATCGGGGGTTCGAATCCCCCTCTCTCCGCCAGAAACTAGATAGGGGCCCTCGAGGCCCTTTATTTATTTGACCTCTAGGACTGATGCGGATTTCAACAGGGTTTTCAATAGGAACCCTGGATAGATATTTGGATATTTACTCCTGATATCATCCGTCTCATGGACTCGACTGAATTGGCTAAACCCCCAGGATTTCAGAAGCACGGTAAAACATACCGTGTCCAGAAAGCTATTCCAAAAGACCTTCGACCACTTTACGGTGGGAAGCAAACAATTTTCCGAAAGATTGATTCGATAGAACTGCGCTCGGCTGCTGCTGAGGCTTGGAGAATTCTTGCTGCGCTAGAGACCGAATTCGAGGCGCGTAGAAAAGGATTGTCGCCTACTGGCAACCTAGAGGTTGCTTCTGGGGACGAGCCACTGCTTCGAGACCAAATATCCAGCGATGAAATCTCGCAGATATGTGAGCATGTGGCGTACTCAATATTAGATTCCGATGAGACCTCACGCAGGGATGGAACATACTCGGACGATTGGATGTTTGACCATGCCAACAAAATCATCATCGAAGGAGACAGTTGGACGAGACAGGCCTTGTCGAGAGGTGTTTACCCGGAGGAGATGACCCACAGTGCCACCGAATGGCTCTATGCATATGGTTTTTCCCTCGACCCAAACGGCGAACATTTCAAGCGTTTCATGTTTAAGTTCGCTGCTATGGTCCAGTCCACTGTAAAGGCAAGGATTGCCCGGAATCAGGGTGAGTATGTTCCAACACCTGATGCACCATCTAAGCCATTTGATTCATCTAGTATCTCAGAGGAGCCTGCTGGACAGTCAGGTGTAGTGCCTTCTCAGAGCCCAGCAAGTCTAGTTGATAAAACGATATCCTTTAATTTGCGAGACTTGGTCGAGGAGTTTCTAGAACTTCAAGACAGACAGACGGCTATGTATAAAAAGTATTCTGCAGTTTTGCATCTGCTGGTTGAGTACTTGCGTAACCCTCGAATTGACCGAATTAAGCAAGTTGATATCGAGAAATACCTTGAGGCAGTTTGTCGACGCATTCCCCCAAGATGGAGGGACCATTTAAACAAGGGTCAAACATTGACGACGCTTCTTCAGCGTGACTGGGTTGATGTTGGAATTTCTCCAAAAACGTTCAGCTCAACTTACATCGCGGCACTTGGACCGTTTTTAAACCATGCAAAGAGGCGCTATTCAGACCCTCCCCTGGGTTATCCTTCATTCTCTCCAAACATAACAGTCAGTGGAGTTAAATACTCGGGTACGAAAGCCGAGGGGATGAAAGTTCAGAGATCTCTCAGAGCAGATGAGCTGATTAGGCTCTTCGATGGCCCCGAAATGGCGAAGTTCAGGGACAACCCAGAGGAACACCACAAATATTGGTTACCTTTGATTGGGCTATACACCGGCGCTCGCGTCAATGAAATTTGTCAGCTCAACCCACATATTGATATTGACATCACAGCCCTCATTCCACACTTCATCTTCACGGATGAGTCTGAGACAGAACAGGGTGTTCGAAAGTCGGTTAAGAACGAGACATCTAAACGATCTGTGCCGATTCATCCCGTTTTAATTCGGCTCGGTCTCCTGGATTTCGTAAGAAAGTCTCGGAGTGAATCCAGCAGCAAAATTATTTTCAGCGAGTGGCCTCCATCAAAAGGCCGTGCAAGTGCAAAGGCTGAAAAATGGTTTCGGGGCTTCCTGGCTGAACTTGGAATACGTGATGAGACCCCAGGGAAAAATGTATCTGGCATGCACGCATTCAGGCACACATTCTTGAATAGAGCATTGAATTTAGGTATCACCAACGCGGAAGTATTAACCGGACATGCTGGGGGTAAGTCCAGAGTGGTTCGTGGATATGAAGGGGAGCTCTCTCTAGAGGCGAAACTCAAGGTGCTGTCTAAACTGGAATTTGATTTGAAGCATTAAGTTTCGTACTTCTACCCCTGGGGTAAGATACTAGGAAAGAATGAGCTAACAATACTTCAATCCCTGAAGACCACCCCACATTTTACCCTCAAGGGTTCATCTTCAGGATTAACAATAAGCTTGGCCATTGTTGATGTGAATCATCATTGACCTCAGTCCATGGGTCTCTACCCCACAGGAAATCTCTCGGTTTTCCCCACGTGTATCTCTCTAGATGTATCAGGGAGATTTCCCCATAGGTAGGGCCTGTAAGAACCAAGCTCTTCCTCTTCCAGAAATCCTGGTGTTCCCAACTCCAGTTCCCCCACAAGTCAAAACCCCTTGAAATCTCACTTGGTAATTCCAGTGGGGACCCTCAAGGGGTTTTTCCATTCTGGAACCCCAAACCATGCATCATTCCCAAAACGAAGCATACGACCATCAACAGCCACAAGAGCGTGAGCAATTCGTCGACGAGTGGTTGACTACCACTACCCAGTCAGGCTCTGAGCTAGTTAAATCCATCGCCTCACAAATTTGCACTCACGAGACCCATGCGCGGCTTCGGAAACGCAAAAGGAAAAACGGAGACCATCACAAGTACATGCAGCAACTTCAAATGCTGGTGGCCAACCTAGCCTATTCCGTGCTTCACCTTGAGGGTCAGCCACTGGGAATCACACGCAATAAAAACGTGCTGTGTCAGACAGGCCGCTACAAAGCTCAGGTGATGTCAAAGACGCTGCCCCAGATTCTGGACCTTCTGGAGGCAGTCGGATTGCTTAAGCAGTCGCTTGGTGACTCCTATGCGGTCGATAGCAGGCTCAGGAGGCAGACAACTATTTGGCCTACTGCCGAGTTTGTAAAGCTGATTTCTGACCACCAGCTGGGGGCCTCTGATTTTGGTCGGCGTTTCAGCGGTGAAACAATCATCTTGAAATCAACTAAGGGCCGCTGCAAGACGTCAACACAGATGGAGTATGTCGACACACCGACCACAAACGCCATGCGGTCAGTAATGACCCACATTAACGAGCATTTAGCGGCTGCCAAAATTGACTTTATTACCAACAATGAATCGGACTATGTGGACACCTCCAAACGCAACCTGGTCAGAATTTTCAATGATGCTCAGTTCAATCTTGGCGGACGCATGTACCGGGCCTTTTGGATAGAACTAACGAAATCACAAAGGGCGAACGGTTTACGCATCAACGGTAATCGGGTGGTTAGCTTGGATTTCGGACAGATGGCCCCAAGGGTGTTCTATTCAAAAGCGGGCGCTGATATTCACTTTGAGGACGCTTACTCGTTGCCCGGCTGGGGCCCCTGTTGGCGCCCTGCAATTAAGACTGTACTAAGTGCCATGGTGTGCTCAAAGTCGGAACTCACAAGGCGACCTAAGGGGCTTGGCAAAGTCTGGCCAAACAAAAAGGTGGCCTTCAAATCACTTGTAAACGCCCTCAAGTCCCACCACGCACCAATCAATCAATTTTTCGGCACGGGTGCTGGGCTAATGTACCAGTTCGAGGAAAGTAACCTTGTCATCCAAATCCTACTTGAGTTGAACCGCAGGGGGGTCACAGCACTTCCAGTGCACGATTGTCTGATTGTTGAACAACAAAATGAAGAACTTGCTGGGCTGGTAATGCGCGAAATGACGAAGAAAGCTTTTGACTTTGACCCTGTTATTAGCCGGGAATAGAGGATGGCTACTTAGACGAGAGTTTTGCTGCAAAAATCTGAGCCGGTAATCGAGATAATCGGGGAGATTGGATCCCCCCCTCGGGGGTCCCTTTGGTCATGGGCACTCGTGGAAGTTATAGCGGCCACCAGGACCACCAGAGGACACCTCAAGCCGCGTCTCTTGCTCTCATGATGGTTTGTCTGGTGGTGTTGAAATCCCTAGCTAGCTGGGCCACTGTAGACCCCTGGGTGAGCTTTAGTCTTACCTCGTCCTTTTGCTGCTGGGTTAAGGTCGATGGTCTACCAAAAGTCTTTCCCTCAGCCTTGGCCCGATTGAGTCCCGCTTGGGTCCGCTCAATCAACAGGTCACGCTCAAACTCCGCCACCGCCCCTAGAACCTGCATGGTCATCTTTCCGGCTGCACTGGTGAGGTCTACCCCGCCCAGGGCCATGCAGTGGACCCGCACGCCCATCCCCTCAAGATGCTCAACAGTGGCCCTGACATCCATGGCGTTCCTGCCTAGGCGGTCGAGCTTGGTAACAATCAACACATCCTGGTCCTCAAGCTTCTCCAAAAGCCGCAGGAAGCCCGGGCGTTGCATCGCAGGCACGGACCCAGAGATTGTCTCAGAGACAACCCTGGAGGGCTTTACATCGAACCCTGCTGCTTTGATTTCACCAAGCTGGTTGGCGGTGGTCTGGTCGATGGTGGACACTCGGCAATACGCAAATACTCTCGACATCTAGAATCCTTTTTGACCGAAAACGATGTCCGATAATAAATAGCGTCCGAAATATTGTCAACCCTAGGTTACGGACACGCATTTTAAGAGTGTACGGAACCGGAGGTTTTAGTACAAATATCTCATCTTCGACACATACTGTTACCACTTGTTAGGCAAATGGAGACAAACTTTAACTTGTTCATTTCGCCCACAGTATATTTTTGGGTACTCATTTCCACTAACGGCGGAATAGCTTAAAGGCCTTCTGATATCGTGTTAGGTTCTCAGAGACGCGTATTTGTTATACCGCGCTAAATCGCCTACTACACCTAAACAAAGATGATAAAACTTTTCGATATTGAGGCTTGGCTCACCGCTCTTTCTTTCGTTCCTACCACCGACAGGCTCACATGGACCTACACGACCAGCGCAGGCTATGTAATATCTGTAGCCATAGACTCATCTGATCCATGTAACTCAAAAATAAGTTTTGGTTCGAAAATTGTGGTTGGACATAAAGGTGTCTGTAACTTTAAAAAGTTGGAGAATTTTGTCGGTCTCGAATGTGTCATTCGACTGCTGGAGAAAGGATACAGCCCATCTTGCATTGAACTCGAAAAGACGTGGCCCAGCGGACATTCAACTAGCGGACGTCTTGATATTCTGCTGTTCAGGGGTAAGGGAGCTAAGAGGAAAAGCTTCGCCATGATTGAGTGTAAGCAATGGGGTACGGAGTATTCCGATGAGCGCAACAAAATGCTCAAAGATGGCGGCCAGCTTTTCAGCTACGCTATTCAGGAGCCAACGACTGAATATTTGACGCTATACGCATCTACGCTCGATCCAGGCGGTTCGATAAAAATGATCGCAGAGCAGGTCCACTATGCCCCTATTAATGTAGGGAATCAAGAGGAAAACTATACTGCCTGGGATAAATCTTTCCAACTTGGGGGGCTGTTATCTGATATTTCAGGTCCCTATTTAAGTTCCAAGAAAAATCTGAAAAAGGAAGATCTTATTGAGCTGGATCAAGAGACCGGTCAAGGGCTATTTAACAGTTTTGCTGAAATACTCCGTCGTCATGCCATATCCGACAAATCAAATGCATTTAATAAGATCTTTAATCTTTTTGTTTGTAAAATATGTGATGAAGATTGTAAATCACCCGCTGATGAGCTTGATTTCCAATGGAAAATTGCTGATACAGCTAAGGCTTTGATAGAGACAAGACTGTCAGCACTTTACATCAAGGGTCTAAAAGACTATCTACAAGTAGACATTGAAAATGCCTATTTTTCACCTTTGGCAGAGTTTTCATTTATAGATACTTATGACCTAAAAAGCTATGAACGCAATGCTTCAGTAATACGGGAAGTTGTTGAACTTCTTCAGCCATATCAAATTAAATACACACAGAAACATCAATTTTTAGGGGATTTTTTCGAGGATTTGTTAAATAGTGGGATTAAGCAAGAGGCCGGTCAATTTTTTACACCAACTATAGTCGCTAGATTTTTTCTCAAGTCGGTGCCTGTACATTCTTTAATTGAATCTAAAATAAAATCAGGCAGCTCAGATATTCTTCCTTATCTAATTGATTATTCGTGTGGTGCTGGGCATTTTTTAACCGAAGCAATCGACGAAATTCAGCAGAAAATAGATGTTATTGATCCAGCGAATTTAGTAGGGCGGTATCAGAAGAAATTTCTTGCAATTAAAGATAACTTTTATTGGGCCAAAGATTATATATACGGTATTGAAAAAGATTACAGATTGGCAAAGACAACAAAAATCGCGATGTTTCTGTATGGTGATGGGGATGCGGTAATTATTAATGGCGATGGTCTTGATGACTTTAATGCGAGTAAAACATACAAAGGTCTTCTGAAAATCAACGACAAAAGAAAATACTTAGAGCAGTTCGATGTCGTAGTGTCAAACCCACCGTTTTCGATTTCTGGGTTTAAATCGGATATTCCCCTAGTTGATGAAAACTTCACCCTGGGTGCCAACCTTGGGCTCAACAGTTCTGAGATTGAATGCCTATTTATTGAGCGCTGTGGCCAGCTATTAAAGCCTGGTGGGTACATGGGCCTTATATTACCGTTGAGTATCCTAAACAACGAATATCGGGTATATCAAGAAGCGCGCAAGTTGCTGTTGGTGCAATTTGAAATTGCTGGGTTAGTTGAAATGCGCGACAAGACGTTTAAGCCAACTAATACCACGACCGTTGGTATTTTCGGCCGTAAGCGAAGTCAAGATGTTTTGCGTTCAAAAACAATTGAGTTATGCCAAGCATTACTTGGAGTTGTACCAGCATCTGACGAAGCCAAAGATGCTATTTCATTCGCCACCAAAGCAGGGGTAGAAAAAAATATAATTGAGCATCAGGCTGCGGAATTGCTGCAGCAACTGATTGATAAATCTAGCCCTCTGGTTGTTGAGGGTTGTGGGCTTTCAGATGAAATCGCAATTGCTCTGATTGCATTCTTGAATGATAGAAAAGTTGCCTTAGTGTTCACTGGTGATAAGAAAGAGCAGGAGGCATTTCTAGGCTACAGGTATTCCTCCGGTAGAGGTAGGGAGAGTGTGGAAGAATTGCGTTCACCGGAAGGGGAGCTCCTTTCTAGTCTCTATGACGAAAACAATCTGCACAACCCAGAAAAAGCCAATGCTCATATTCTTGCTGCTTTTGACCAATCACCTTTACCGGTTCCTATTGAACTGGAGAAGTCAGTTAAATATTCTTCTCTCAATCAGCTTTTATGTTTTAAGTCGTTCACCATCGAAAACCCATCAACGGCATTCGCTTCTGATACTGGGGATATAGAATCAAATAGCCCATTCGGTGACTTCATCGACGATATGAGTCAAGTGACAATTGACTGGGATAGTTTGATTTCAAAAGCAGAGATAGTACCTATATCCGGACTCGTATATTCGAAGAAGTCTGAGACACCAAGGCAAACGAATAATCGCGTTCTTACCGCAAGCAATCTCTGTTTGAGGACTGGAAAGATAGATACCAGTGCAAAACTTATTTATTTGGAAGAGTCTTTTGTAATAGATGAGACCCTTTGTCCTCAGAAAGGGGATATTGTTATCTCGAAGGCGAGTGGGAGTCTGAAGCACTTAGGCAAGGCAATATATATTGATGAAAATCTACCGGGTCATGCAGTGGGTGGATTTTTGATGATTTTAAGATTTAGTAATGAAAAACTCGGCAAGGCGATATTTTATAGGCTTTTATCCAAGAAATTCAGACTTTATGTAGCAAGCTTAAAGGGGCAAAATATCAACAACATTGATTTGGGTGATATCCAAAGAGCCAGGTTAACGATACCTCTCGATTTGGACACTTTTTACAAGTCGGCTATAAAAAAAGAAGCTCAGTTAAAATCAATTACTAAAAAGTTAACGAACCTCAGGAAATAAAATGAATTTACTTGAATGAACTACGAGTGTGTAGCAAATTTTGAGCCCTAAATTGAGCTGAACATGTAATTTTCTGTGAATAAACTCGCCGCCACTAAAAGACTTTAGGCTACCGAATGGCGTCTACGTATGACGGATTCCATCAAGTCCAGGCAGTTTAGCTGTGGGCACGTCTTTTAAGTTTTGAGATACAGGCTGTTGCTGAATCACTGTAGACCACTTTGGGTTCATATTGCTAAGCTTAAGTTGGTAAGAGGTTGTCACCTTAAGTTTTCTTTTGGTTCTATTTGATTTGATGGTCTCTTCCACACCACTAGAAAGTAAAAATTGGATATTCAGAATCCCATGGTCTTATTCATCTGGGAAGACGTTTTTAGAGGTAAGAACTGAATATTCTGAATGAACTTATTGATAGAATGGTTATGTACAGTCGCTAAATATTAATCTCTAGGAGGTTTAGGTATCAACCTCGGATTGGTCGTATCTTATAATTAGTATCTTCAGAGTTGTGTAATATTGACTAAGTGATCTTTATTTGTTTACTTATTCAGTGTTTGTTCTCGATAATACCCTATGCTTGCTAATATTTTGAAGCGTGTGCCAAGATGCAGGGATGTCAAATATCCTTTACCACTGGCTGCTGTCACTGAGATAAAGCGAACGCTAGGTTTGTTACTCGGTTGACTAATTTTGGTAACGACGTCTAGCCCTGGGAGGAATGATATCACCCATCGTTTGAACCATTATTTCCGTCATTACAGCTGCGCACTGCTCGTTGTCGATTGCCCAGTCTGCTTGTTTTTGATTTTGACATTTAAAAACTGGTTTATTGCATACTTCACAATGTCGAATGTTTGAGAATGGACTCACCTTTAATTCGTCCCACTTTCTTGGGCATTCGAATCTGAAGCTACATTCAATCACTTCGAAGGTTTTGAAGGTTGGCATAGTGTGTTCCTTAACTTAATAACTAACTTGTTCAAGTTGTGAGAGTGATATTGATGTTTTGAGAGTAGTCGTCGTAATCCTCATCACCTGGAAGGTATTGAAAGAAAATCAAGATTGCGAGAGGTGTTAGTACAGTTGCGGCAATGAAATGGTGTATCACCCAGCGTTCAAACCTTAAGGCCATCGCGATGATGGGGGCCATGAAGTTTATGGCAAGGCCTCCAACGATTGCTGCCCAAAACCCGTCATATAAACCAATGTATACGGCGACCATTAACCCTGAAACAATACCAATTGCGGTCAGGTTTTTAGCTATATTGGAGAATAGCCACGGTGGCATAAGGAACCGTGCCCCAGGGTGCTTGCTATTCTGTACTTGGCTAGTTGCCCAGTAAGAGATTGAGATGTACTCGAGTACCAAAATTACCCAAATATTGCCGTTGTCAAATAGGTTTTCAAACATTAATCCTCCAGAAGAGATATAAGTAAATTACCGACAGAGAGGCAACTTTTACACGCTAGTTGTCATTCTTACAAGAGGGCCCTATTTGAGTGGGGGTGATGAATCTGGATATTTTTCTGGATAGACTCTTGCTTTAGCTTGTGCTAACCTAATGATATTGTTGATAAAACTCAAATCCCTGTCGAATCCCCCTCTCTCCGCCACAAATTACAAAAAGCCCTGAACCAAGTTCAGGGCTTTTTTCATTTCGGGGCGTTATGGAAGCAAAGTCCCTGCGGACTTTGCGTGGGGGATTCGAAGCTTTTCGCCAGTGACGCGAACAGCGGCACGCAGGTGTGGTGTGAGTCAATTGGTCTCATAAACACCAGATCGATGCCCAACCTTGATCACCGAAACAATCAATTCAGAATTTTTAATCTCATAAACAATTCGGTAGTCTCCGCAGCGCACTCTATACAGTTCTAGTCCTGTGAGTTTCTTGCAGCCTTCGCCCCTTGGGTTGATGGCGAGTTGGTCAATCGTCGAGAGGATCCTCCGTACATCTGGGTTTGAAATGCTTCGTAGATCTTTGGCGACTGATTTTTTGAAGACGATTTTATAGTTTGCCATGCTTCTTCAGGTCGTTAAGCAAGGCTTCATAACTGATCTCGGGCTCAGATAAACGGTTTGAGTACGCTTGAAGATCTTCCTGATCTTCTTTCATGAGAAGGCGTACGGCCTCGTCCACAAGTTCCGACAACGATTGTTGAGAACTGGCTGCCTTAATTCGAAGGGCTTGGTGTATGGTTGGGTCGAAATAAACTGTCGACCTTTTTGACAGGTTGCTCACAGTGGCACTCCTTTTAAAACGTCAAAGCATTATAACGTTGTAATGTTAAAGCGCCATCACTACTCCAAGGTAATATTGACCGAGAAACAGGCATTGCTTGCAAGCCAATGAGCGGTGTTCAAGCCGCCAAAGTGGCAAACTAACGCCAACAAATAGCAGCAATCAAAGCAGGAGTTCCCCATGTCAACTACCCCCATCAAAATTCAGGTCTGGACCGATTTCGTGTGTCCGTTCTGCCTGCTTGGTGAAGCCATCATCGAAAAAGCCATCGAAGGGTCGAATGTAGAAATAGAGTGGATGCCATTCGAGTTGCGGCCTTATCCAACACCCACCTTGAAGCCCGAAGATGAATACCTGCCAAGGGTGTGGAAGGCTGCGGTGTACCCAATGGCCGAGCGCCTTGGTGTGCCCATTCAATTGCCCACGGTGTCGCCGCAGCCGTACACACGCAAAGCATTCTTGGGTTTGCAATATGCGAAACAAGAGGGCAAGGGCAATCAATACGCGACCGCCGTGATGAAGGGTTTTTTTCAACAAAACCTGAACATTGGTGAAGACGATGTTTTGAAAAATATTCTTCACAGCCTGGGCTTAAACCCGGCCATGCTCGATGAATTTGTGAACTCGCCCCAAGCCAATGCGCAACACGATACCGACCTGCAATATGCAAAACAGGTGGGAATTCAAGCAGTGCCATCGTTGGCGGTGGGCTCACAGTTTTTCTCGGGTGTGCCCAGTGTGCAGGCCTTGCGTGATGCGATTCAACACGTAGCTTAAGTGCCCGGCTTAGGGATACTGCGGGTTTTGCTGGGCCTGCAAGCAAGTTATTCTGCTTGCCAACCAGCAGACTAAACACAAGGCAAACATGAACTTATTTTCCAAACTTCAGCAGCGCGCAGCGATTGGCAAACCCTTGCGCGTTGGCATGATCGGCGCTGGCAAGTTTGGCTCCATGTATCTTTCCCAAGTACCACGCACGCCCGGCATTCACATGGTGGGCATTGCTGACTTGTCGCCAGCGCGGGCGAAAGCGGCGCTTAAGAATGTGGGCTGGACAGAAGAAAGCTATGCCGCACTATCGCTTGAGCAAGCGGCCAGGCAGGGCAATACCGCGATTATTGACGACGGCATGAAGCTGATTGAGTCGCCTTTCGTGGACATCATCATTGACTCCACCGGCAACCCTGCCGTGGGCATTGCCCATGTGTTGGCGTGCTGTGAATTCAAGAAACACATTGTGATGGTGAATGTGGAAGCCGACGCACTGGCTGGTCCTTTGCTGAAACGCAAAGCCGACGAAGCGGGCATTGTGTACTCGCTGGCCTATGGCGACCAGCCCGCGTTGATTTTCGAAATGGTTGACTGGGCGCGAGCCGCTGGTTTTTCGGTGGTGGCTGCGGGCAAGGGCACCAAGTACCTGCCCACTTACCATGAAAGTACGCCCGATACGGTGTGGAACCACTACGGCCTGACCGCTGAAGACGCGGCCAAGGGCGGCATGAACGCGCAAATGTTCAACAGTTTTCTGGACGGTACAAAAAGCGCCATTGAAATGGCGGCCGTCGCCAATGCAACGGGTTTAGCAGCACCCAGTGGTTTAAAGTTTCCGGCGGTGGGTGTAGACGATCTGGCGCGTATTTTGAAGCCGCGCGAACACGGCGGCATTCTGGACCAGCGTGGACAGGTTGAGGTTATTTCCAGTGTTGAGCGTGATACCCGCCCTGTGTTTCGCGACCTGCGTTGGGGCGTGTATGTCACCTTTGCTGCCGACAGCGAATATGTGGCCCGTTGCTTCAAGGAATACGGTTTGATCACTGACCCAAGCGGGCAGTATTCCAGCATGTACAAACCGTTTCATTTGATTGGGTTGGAGCTGGGCATATCGGTGGCCTCCATCGGTATTCGAAGCGAGGCCACGGGTGCGCCAATTTGCTGGCACGGCGATGTGGTGGCCACAGCCAAACGCGACTTACAAGCCGGTGAAATGCTGGATGGTGAAGGCGGTTACACGGTGTATGGCAAGTTGATGCCAGCAAAGGAATCGCTGGCCTTGGGCGGACTGCCTTTGGGTTTGGCACATGGTGTGAAGTTGCTGAAACCGGTGAAGGCCGGGCAGGCCGTGAGCTGGAATGATGTGGCCCTTGACGCCAATTCCACAGCGGTGAAGTTCCGCCGTGAAATGGAACGCACGTTTACCTGATACTTACTTTGCAAAACTCATTTTGCAAAAATCTGGTCCATGTTGGCAAAGGCCTTGAACTCAAGCGCATTGCCGCATGGGTCCATGAAAAACATGGTGGCTTGCTCGCCAACCTGGCCTTTGAACCGAATGTAGGGCTCGATCACAAACTTGGTTCCCGCAGCTTTCAATCGGTCAGCCAATTCATTCCATTGCTCCATGGTCAAAATTACACCGAAGTGTTTGGCAGGTACGGCGTGGCCATCCACGCTGCTGTTGGCTTTGCAACCCACTTCTTCTGGTGCCAAGTGCGCCACCAGTTGGTGGCCGTAAAAGTTGAAGTCCACCCAGTGTGGGGCACTTCGGCCTTCTTCACAGCCAATTACCTCGCCGTAAAATTTGCGCGCGACTGCAATGTCAGTCACCGGAAAAGCAAGATGGAAAGGCTGAAGGGTTGAATGTGTTGCGGCCATGTGAATTACCAATAAATGTGCGGTTGATCATTCACACACTATAGGGTTGTTCGGGTTGCCCGGCCAATCGTGGAAACCCGAATATTACCGACAAGCCTTCGCCCAATTAGGGCGTCACGATGTTGAAATTGCCGGTCGCTTTGTCCAGCATGCCGAAAAACTGGCCCAGCTTGATGGTGCTGCCGTCAATCTGTGTTTGATCTGAAAACAGCAAATCAGTGGCGCCTGCTTCACCGGTCATCATGTTCAAAAAGAAGGGTTTGCTCAAGGTCAGTGTGGCTGCAGAATTTTCTTCTGCTTGGCCCGCACGGTGGTGCAGCACGCTGTTGTGGATTCTAAGCACATAACTTTCCTGCGTGTCGGAAAACACAAGGTTGATTTGAATGTCTTCACCCTCAGCCTTGTCGCTGTTCAGTGCGGCGGCCATGGCTTCCAGAAAACGTTCAGTGGGTGTGTGCTTCAGCATGTCGAGGAACATGCTGCGCTTGAAGCCTTCGTTGTAGCCACCTTGGCGCAACTCCAAGGCGCCGGTCAGGTAAAAGTTACGCCAGGGAGCCGATTCTGCCATGTAGCCCATCTGGTCAAAACTTGTTGCCAGCAAGGCCTTGGCGCGAGTGTTCTCAGGGTCGGCATACACCGCATGTTTCAGCAGTTCAGCAGCCCAGCGGTATTCTCCCTTGTTCACAGCGTCTTCAGCTTTGTTCAGCAAGGCCTCCATACCTCCAGCCACCTCCACATACTTTTTGGCGGCTTCGACCGGGGGCAGGGGGTTCAGGTTGGCGGGGTTCGCATCGAACCAACCCATGTAAAACTGGTACACCGCTTTCACGTTGTGTGACACGGTCCCGTAGTAACCGCGCCCACTCAGAAAGTTGTTCAAGGCCGGTGGCATGGTTACTTTTTCTGCAATTTCAGTGGAGGTGTAACCGGCATTCATGTGACGAACGGTTTGGTCATGAATGAAGCGGTACACATCGCGCTGTTTTTCCATAAAGCTGCGCACGTTCTCAGCGCCCCAAACCGGCCAGTTGTGCTGGTGAAACATCACTTCAGCATCGCCTGCGTAGGCAATGGCTTCGTCCATGTAACTGGCCCATTTCAGGGCATCGCGCACTTTGGCACCCCGTGGGGTGTACAGGTTGTGCAGCGTGTGGCCAAACAGTTCAGCACTGCCAAAGGCTTTCAATGCAGGTAGGTAAAACACAAACTCGGAAGGTGCTTCGCTGCCGGGCACGTTGTGGAACATGAATTCCAGCCCGTCAAGCATGTGGGTTTCTTTGGCTTCTTTCACCACCAGCGTGGGTGGCAAAATGCCCACCTTGCCGTAGGCCACAGCCTTGCCCAAGCCATTGTCGACTAGACCTTCCGGGCTGCGCGGCAGGCGTTTGCCGTACATGTAGGTGGACCTGCGCGCCATGGCCATGCCCACCAGCAGGTTTTCGCTGGTGGCTTCTTCCATGAAGCCCACCGGGGCCACCACCGGCACCTTGCGCGTTGCAACTTCCTCGGCACTGAGCACACCGAGTGCGCCACCAAAGTGGTCTACATGGCTGTGGGTAAACACAATTGCGCTCACTGGCTTATCGCCCAAATGTTGTCGTGCAAAGGCCATGGCGGCGCGTGCGGTCTCTTCGCTGGTTAGCACATCCACCACAATCCAGCCTGTGTCGCCTTCAATCAGCGTCATGTTCGACAAATCGAATCCGCGCAATTGGTAAATGCGGTCAGCCACTTTGTACAAACCAATTTGATTGTTCAAACTGGCTTGTCGCCACAGGCTGGGGTTCACCGTGGCTGGCGATTTGCCGTCAATGAAATTGAATTCGTCGTAATCCCAAATGACTTCGCCTTGCTCATTTTTCACCTGCCCGGTGGGCCTGGCAATCAACCCTTTGCGGGCATCGACATTGTTGGCTGAATCGACCAGATCAGTGTTCTTGGCCACTTCAGCGTGAAAGGCCTGTGTGAACTCACTGGCTGTGCTGTTGGGGTCGCTTGGGGCAGGGCTTTTTGAACACGCAGCCAGCAAGGCAGGGACGACAATGGCGAGAGTTGCCAAGGGCAGGTTGGTTTTCATACTGTCTCCGGAATATTTTTAATTTTCCTTATTACAGCATAAAAGTGGCATTGTGCGTGCCAGTAAATTGACTTGATTTCAGCTCATGAACTTGTTGATTACCGTGATCACAAACACGGTAGCCAGAATGACAGGAATCCAGAATGCAATGGCGAAATGGGTGTAGCGTTCAAGCCATCCACTGCTGCCGTTGTTGTTCAGCATTTCTGCTGCCATGTTGTGGCGTTTCCACTGCCACACCACCAGCAGGCAAATCAGCAAGCCATTGAATGGCAAAATGGTGTCGTAAAACACATCGACCAACACATCAAAAAGCGACTTGTTGGCACCGGAATAAAAAGCGAATTCGCTAAGCCATTTTACTTGTCCAAACGACAATGCACTGAAAATGGCGCCTACCGACACAGCTGCAATCACAAAGCCAAGCGCTGCATTGCGGGTTTTTTTGCTTTCGGCTTTCAGGGCGGCCACGGGCACTTCAATAATCGACACCAGCGAGGTAATGGCGGCCACAAACGCCAACAGGAAGAAGGTGGCTGCGATCAGGCTGGATACGGCATATCCGAACTTGGGCACCATCGCCATAAAGATATTGGGGAAGAACGAGAAAATCAAACCCACGGAAGAATCACTGAGCTCGCTTGGGTTGGTGTTGGGGTAAATGGCGAAAATTGCGGGCAGGGTCATGAGGCCTGCCACCAGCGCCACGCCGGTGTCGGTGCAGGCCAGCATTTTGGCCGACTGCACCAGGTTGTCTTGTTTGCGCAAATACGAGCCATAGGTGATCAGAATACCCATGCCCAGCGACAGCGAGAAGAATGCCTGGGACAGGGCGCCGTTGACCACGCTCCAGGTGATTCGATCCACTTGTGGCGTGAAATAAAACTTCAAACCGGCCATGGCATTGGGTAGTGTCAGTACAAATACAGCCAGGCCAATCAGCATGATGAACAGCATGGGCATGAGCAAGCGGGACGCTTTTTCAATGCCATCGCGCACACCCCCTTTCAATACAAAAATCACCATGGCGATCACTGCCAGCAGGTAGGCAAATATCCAGGGGCTGGTAATAAACCCGCCAAAATAAACAGGTGTGGCCAACTGATCCAGCATGCCGCCCAGCACCAAGACCAAATACCCCAGCAGCCACACGGTGAGTACGCTGTAGAACACGGCAATCATGAACGGTGTAACCAAGGACAAGGCACCGGCCAATACCCAGCCCTTGTGTCCTTTTGAAATTTCACGAAAAGCACCCAGTGGGCTTTTCCCGGTGGCACGGCCCAAACTAAGCTCGGCGAGAATCAGCGGAAGGCAAATGGCCACCACGAAAAAAATGTACAGTAACAAAAACGCACCGCCGCCATTTTTAGCAGCAGCCACCGGAAAACCCACCAAATTGCCAATGCCCACGGCTGAACCTGCTGCGGCCAGCACAAAGCCGATTTTGGATGAAAACTGGTCTGGGTTGTTTTGCATGGCGGCGCGGTTTCCTCAACACAATAAGGACAAAAAATTGGGAATGTTTGCTGAATTATACGACCGCCACGTACTGCCCACCTTGCTTGATTTCGCATGTGGCATGAAAGCCATCAACAGGCAACGCCAGAAAGTGGTGCCCAAAGCCACGGGGCTGGTGCTTGAAATTGGAATTGGCACCGGCTTGAACATGCGCCATTACGACGCGTCCAAAGTGGAAAAAATCATTGGTCTTGACCCCGCCATGCAAATGCACCGCCTGGCGAAAAAACGAATTGATCAAACCGGTTTGAGTGTTGAACTGATGGGGCTTCCCGCCGAGAAAATTCCATTACCCGATGCAAGCATTGACACGATTGTGATGACCTACACCCTGTGCACCATTCCTGAACCCCTGCAAGCTTTGAAGGAAATGCGCCGGGTCTTGAAACCGGGCGGAAAATTGCTGTTTTGTGAACATGGTGTTGCACCCGATGAACAGGTGCGCAACACGCAGAATCGTTTGCAACCCGTGTGGGGAAAGCTGGCCGGTGGTTGCCATTTGAACCGCGACATTCCCGCTTTACTGAAGGCGGGCGGTTTTCAGGTCGATGAAATTGAAACCATGTATGTGCCCGGCCCCAAGGCGTTCACGTACAACTACTGGGGCCAGGCGTACTCGGAAAGCTAAGTCACATATCAACCATTGAGCACGGCTGGGTAGCCCGCATCGCTGATTGTTTTGGCGAGGCTGGTTGCAGGTAAACTGCTTTCAACCTGAACCAGTTTTTTGCCCAAATCAATTTGCACGGTGGCGTTGGAGTCTAGCGCCTTCACTGCACGTTCCACATTGGCTGAACAGCCGCCGCATTTCATTTTCTCTACGGTAAATTCAATCATTGTTGCACTCCGGTGGGTTGATCACGATTGTAGTCTGAAGCTTCCAATCATGGTAAGGTCAAGTGCTTGACATTGACATCATGGGAAGGTTCATGCTGTGGATATTGTTCAACGGAGAATGCCATGAGTTCGAATCACACATTGAATATTGCCGTCGGCGGGATGAGTTGTGCGTCCTGTTCCAGCGCAGTCGAGAAAGCGCTGTTGAAAGTGCCGGGTGTGCAATATGCCACAGTGAACCTGGCCACAGAAAAAGCGCAGATTGAATTTTCCAATCCCGCCACCCCCGAGCAAATTGCCAAGGCAGTAGTCGATGCTGGTTATGAAGCCGAGGTTTTGAATCAGGCTGGTGAAAAAACTTTCACTCAAAGCGCACCTGCCAAGGAAGGTTTTGGTGAAGGTGCATTGGTTGCGATTGCAGCGCTTTTAACCTTGCCCTTGGTACTGCCCATGATCGCCATGCCGTTTGGCAAGCACTGGATGCTGCCGGGTTTCATGCAATTGTTTCTGGCCATTCCGGTTCAGTTCTGGTTGGGCGGGCGCTTTTACCGCGCTGGTTTGAAGGCCATTCAGAACCGCACCGGCAATATGGATTTGTTGGTGGCCATTGGCACCACAGCGGCATTTGGCCTGTCTGTATACATGATGGAGCAGGGCAGCAGCCACCTGTACTTTGAAGCCTCGAGCGCGGTGATTACTTTGGTGATGCTGGGAAAGTGGCTTGAAGGCCGTGCGAAACGTCAAACCACGGCTGCCATTGCCGCTTTGCAGGCTTTGCGGCCCGACACAGCTCGCGTACGTCGTGACGGTGTGGAACAAACCGTGCCAATGGCGCAGGTGCAATTGGGTGACCAAGTGGTGGTTCGCCCCGGGGAAAGGGTTCCTGTGGATGGGGTGGTGCTTGAAGGCAGCAGTCATGTGGACGAGGCCTTGATCACCGGTGAAAGCGAACCTGTGGTGAAAGCAGTGGGCAGCAAAGTGACCGGTGGCGCGGTGAACATTGATGGTTTGCTGTTGATTCAGACCAGCGCAGTGGGCACAGAAACGACATTGGCCCGTATTATTCGTTTGGTAGAAGATGCGCAGGCCGCCAAGCCAGACATTCAAAAACTGGTCGACAAGGTCAGTGCAGTATTTGTGCCTGTGGTGTTGGTGATCGCGCTGTTCACCTTGCTTGCGTGGGGATTCACAAGTAACTGGGAAGTGGCCATTTTGAATGCAGTGGCTGTGTTGGTGATCGCTTGCCCTTGCGCATTGGGTTTGGCCACACCCACGGCGATTATGGCGGGCACCGGGGTGGCTGCGCGCAACGGAATTTTGATCAAAGACGCACAGGCACTCGAGCTGGCCCACAGCATTAACACGGTGGTGTTCGACAAAACCGGTACTTTGACCGTGGGCAAACCCACCTTGATGCAGTGTGAAGCTGTGCAGGGCGAAGCAGGCGCGATGCTGGCCAAAGCCGCTGCCGTTGAAGCGGGCAGCATGCACCCATTGGCCAGTGCAGTGAAAGACCGCGCCCAACAAGACCAGCTTGTTGCGCCCAGGGCCAGTGATTTGCAAGATGTTGCAGGCAAGGGATTGTCGGCCATGGTGGGTGAAGGCCGCGTGTATGTCGGCACCATTCGCTGGATGGAAGAACTGGGTGTTTCAACCAACACCATGCAACAACTATTGGGCAAGTTGAACCCCAATGCAGCGACCCGTTCCTGGGTTGCGGAAGAAACCGGCACGGGCATTCGTTTGCTGGGTGTACTGGCCTTCGGCGATGAACTGAAACCCAGCGCACACGGTGCTGTCAATTCATTGCACAGGCTTCATGTGAACACGGTTTTATTGACAGGCGACACACAAGCCAGCGCTGAGCGAGTGGCCACTGAGTTGGGAATTCAACAGGTGTTGGCCGAACAACTGCCCGGCGACAAATCCAGGGCAGTAGTTGCGCTTCGCGACGCCAATGACCATGGCAAACAGGTGGTGGCCATGGTGGGCGACGGCATTAATGATGCGCCTGCGCTGGCGGTGGCCGATGTCAGCTTTGCCATGTCCACCGGGACCGACGTGGCCATGCACACAGCCGACATCACGCTGATGCGTTCTGACCCCAGCCTGGTGGCGCAAACCATCGACATTTCACGCCGCACCTACAACAAGATCAAACAGAATTTGTTCTGGGCCTTCATCTACAACGCGGTGGGTATACCGCTGGCCGCCCTTGGTTACCTGAACCCGGTGCTGGCGGGTACAGCCATGGCCCTGAGCTCGGTCAGTGTAGTCACCAACGCCTTGATGTTGCGTAACTGGAAGCCTGCCAATTCTGGCAAATGAGAAGGAGCCCGACATGGACATGACAATAAACACGCCTTACTACACCATCGGCGAGGTCGCGATGGAGTCGGGTATCTCCGCGAAAATGATTCGCCACTATGAGCAAGTGGGTTTGTTGAAGGAGGCCGCACGAACCGATGCAGGTTATCGCCTGTACAACGACCGCGATTTACATGTGTTGCGCTTTATTCGCCATTCACGCGACCTGGGTTTTTCAATCAAACAGATCGAGGAATTGCTGGGGCTGTGGCAAGACAAAACACGTCCAAGCCGTGAAGTGAAGAAACTGGCGCAGTCGCATCTGAGTGCGCTGGAATCCAAAATCCGTGAACTGAATGCGATGAAGTCTGAACTTGAACGACTGGTACATTGCTGCAAAGGCGATTCCCGGCCAGACTGCCCGATACTTGAAGGACTGGCTGCTGAGTGATCAGTGATTGCCCGGAACCACTGCGGTGTGACCCGACTCGGTTTTGCTGACTGTGACAGGAAGCCCGTACAGCACGCTCAAAGTGTTGGAGGTTATCACCTTGTGGGCGGGGCCTTGCGCGAGCACTGCACGCCCTTTGAGCAAGCAGGCGGTGGCATTGACGCCCAGCGCATCTTGTGGATTGTGCGTGCTCAGCACCACACTTTTTCCAGCGGCTGCCAGTGATGCCAATGTGTTCATGACCTTGGCTGCATTCGCAAAGTCGAGATTGGCAGTGGGCTCATCGAGAACAAGAGTTTGCGCACCCTGGCACAAGGCACGCGCAATCAGCACCAACTGTTGTTGACCGCCGGAAAGCAGATGGAAATCTCGTTGTTTCAAATCATGAATACCCAATTGTTCCAGAGCGTCGTGAACAAATTGGTGGTCGGCGTGTGTGGGGCCACCGAACAAGCCCCAATGTGTGGTTCGACCCATTAACACGGTATCCCACACGGAAAACCCGAGGTTGTTGGCATGGCTTTGCGGTACATAAGCCAAGTGCAACGCAAGTTCTCGCGCAGCCAGCTGTTGCACTGGGGTGCTGTTGATCAACACCCGCCCCGCGCAGGGTGGTATTAGGTTCAAAAGCGTTTTGATCAGCGTACTTTTGCCGCTTCCATTGGGGCCGAGCAGGCAAAGTATTTCGCCTTGCTTCAGTTCCAGATCAATGTGCTCAAGCACGGCACAGCCGCCGTGGCCCACAGACAGGTTTTCTGTTTTCAGGCTCAATGGTTGGCCCCCGCACGCCGCAACAGCAATCCCAGAAAGAAGGGTGCACCCACCAGTGCAGTCAGAATACCCAGCGGTATTTCAAGATCGCCCAGGCTTCTCGATGCCGTGTCGACAAGAAGCAGGAACAGCGAACCCATCAGGATTGACATGGGGAGAAGGCGGGCCAGGCTGGGTCCGACAAGCAGGCGTGCTGCATGGGGAATCAGCAAGCCGATCCAGCCGATTACACCAGCCACGGCCACCACAGCGCTCGTCATGATCGTGGCCAGCGCAATCACTGCGATTCGAAGGGGTTTAACCTGGACCCCCAAAGCATTCGCTTCAGCTTCGGGCAGGCTAAGTACATTCAAACGCCAGCGCAGCAAATACAGCGCCGAGCAGGCCACCAATACCACGGGTGCCACTACCCACACCTGGGACATTTGCATACCGCTTAAACTGCCGAGTAACCAGAAGGTGATGGCCGGTAACTGATCGTATGGGTCTGCAAGAATTTTCAGCAGGGAAGTGATTGCACCAGCCAGAGCACCCAAAACTACACCGGTCAACACCAGCACCAAAGTTCGGTCTGCATGTTGAATCGCTTTGCCCAGCGCCATCACCAGCGCTACAGCAGCAAGTCCGCCTGCAAAAGCCAGGCTTTGTACACCAAGTACCGGCAAGCCCAAAAACAAGCCGAGCACTGCACCCAAGCCTGCTCCGGAGGACACACCCAGAATATCGGGGGACACCAGCGGGTTTCTGAACAGCAATTGATAGGCAGCACCTGCTGCTGCCAGCGCAGCGCCGACCAAAATGGCGCCGAGCGTGCGGGGCAAGCGAATGTCTTGAACCACTTGAACAGCGATTGGTTCGCCAGTACCCAACAGGGCATGCAGGCTTTCCAGAAGCCCCAGTGGATACGCGCCCAAGGTGAGCGAAAGCGCGGCAAAGCCGATCAATGTGATCAGCAGCAAGGGCAGGCTGTAAGGAAGGACAGCTCTAGGCATGAGGGGCGCGGCAGTGAATTAGAGCCCGAGTATACCGCAGGCCTGCCGCGCCAATATCAGCTTTGAAGCATCTGTTGAATGACGCTTTTCAACACGCGGGCAATGTCGTCGGCTTTCATGTTCGGGTCGCGTATGGCGCGAATTTGAAGTCCATCGAACAAGGCCATCAGAATGGTGGATTTCGCAGCAAGGTTGAGCTCGCAGGGAGTTGAGTTTTTCAGGGGCTGAATGCCTTTGATCAGTTGGGTGACCTTTTCCCGAATGACTGTATCCGTGCCTTGAACGGTTGCTGCGACTTTTGGATTCCGGGCGGCCTCCGCCAAAATCTCGGTGTCAAGTTCACTGCGGTCGATGCGCCTTTGCACACCCTCATCGACAGTGCCGAGCATGGCTTTCAGAATGTCTTTTTCCCCCTGAATTTTTGCGATCCGCTCCAGTGCCTGGTCAAGGTCGCGTTTGACCATCGCTTCAATGATTGCTTCTTTGCTCTCGAAGTAATTGTAGATGTGGCCAGCACTCATGCCGAAAGATTTCGCAATCTCCGACATGCTGGCACCGTGAAAACCACTTTTCCTGAAACACTCCGCTGCTGCATCCAGAATTTGTTGTCGGCGAAGTTCTGCTTTGCTGCCAGGTGCTTTCAAGTCCTGATTCATTTTATTCTCCTTGTGCTGCGGTATTTTGCTTTGCACGTTTGTTGCCAAACAAACGGGTTACCACTACGAAGAAAATGGGTACGAAGAAAATGCCCAACACGGTTGCAGAAATGGTGCCGCCCAATACGCCGGTACCGATCGCATTTTGACTGCCCGAGCCCGCACCTGTCGAAATAGCCAGGGGCACTACGCCGAGGCCAAAGGCCAGCGAGGTCATGATAATGGGGCGCAAACGCATGCGCACTGCATCCAGTGTGGCTTCCAGCAAGTCACGGCCTTGGTCGAATTGTTCCTTGGCAAATTCAACAATCAGAATTGCGTTTTTCGCCGACAAACCCACAGTGGTCAGCAAGGCCACCTGGAAGTACACGTCATTGGCAAGGCCGCGGCCACTGGCTGCAAGCAAGGCGCCCACCACACCCAAAGGCACAATCAGCATGACCGCAAAAGGAATGGACCAGCTTTCATACAGCGCAGCCAGACACAAAAACACGATCAGCAATGACAGCGCGTAGAGCAGTGGTGCCTGCGAACCAGACTGTCGTTCTTCATACGACAAACCAGTCCACTCAATGCCCATGCCTTCAGGCAGATTTTCGGCAATCGCTTCCATGGCATCCATGGCGTCGCCCGAGCTCATGCCGGGTGCAGCTTGCCCTTGAATTTCCACCGCAGGCAAACCGTTGTAGCGCTCAAGGCGTGGAGATGCCATGGACCATTGCGCCGATGAGAAGTTGGAGAAGGGCACCATTTCGCCGTCGTTGTTGCGCACGTAAAACCGGTTCAGGTCTTCCGGCAACATGCGGAACGGTGCGTCGGCCTGCATGTACACGCGTTTTACACGGCCGCGGTCCAGAAAGTCATTGATAAAACTGCCACCCCAGGCTGAGGTGAGTGTGTCGCTGATCTCTGAAACGCTCACACCCAGGGCACCGGCTTTGGCATTGTCAATGTCAAGTTGGTACTGCGGCGTGTCGGCTGTTGCATTGGGGCGAACACCCATCAAAACCGGGTTTTTGGCTGCTTCGCCAATCATGGTGTTTCGAGCTTGAATCAGCGCATCGCGCCCCAAACCAGTTCGGTCCTGAATAAACAGGTTAAAGCCTGATGCATTGCCCAATTCACGAATGGCGGGTGGTGCAAATGCAAAGGCCTGGGCTTCAGGCCAGCTTGCAAATTCAGCCGAGGCGCGTTGCACAATGCCGGCAGCTGAATTTTCTTTGCCGGGGCGTTCGCTCCAGTCGCGCAGGCGTACAAAACCAATACCCGAGTTTTGACCGGTACCGGAGAAGCTGAAACCGGCTACGGTGAACAAAGACTTCACATTGTCACCTTCTTCATTGAGGAAGTAATCTTCCATCTTGGCCAGTACTTGCAGGGTTTGTTCTTGCGTAGCACCCGCTGGCAACTGCACCTGTGTGAAGAATACGCCTTGGTCCTCATCCGGCAAGAATGAGGTGGGTAAGCGCGTGAACATGAACGCGGTAATCGCCAGCAAGCCGCCGTAAATGATCAGCGAGCGCCCAGACTTGTGCAGCATGCGCCCAACAGCGCCCTGATAACGTGCGTTGCTTGAATCAAACTTGCGGTTGAACCAGCCGAAGAACCCTTTTTTCTCATGGGTGTGCCCCTTTTCAACGGGTTTTAGCATGGTGGCACACAAAGCAGGTGTCAGCACCAGTGCCACAATCACCGACAAGGCCATGGCCGACACAATGGTGATTGAAAATTGCTTGTAAATAACACCTGCCGAGCCCGGGAAGAATGCCATGGGTACAAACACGGCCGACAGCACCAAACCAATACCCACCAAGGCACCGGTAATTTGGTCCATCGATTTTCTCGTGGCCTCCAAAGGAGATAAACCTTCTTCGGCCATTACACGTTCAACGTTTTCAACCACCACAATCGCGTCGTCCACCAGAAGGCCGATAGCCAACACCATGGCAAACATGGTCAACGTGTTGATTGAAAATCCGAATGCGGACAGCACTGCAAATGTACCCAGCAACACCACGGGTACCGCAATCGTTGGAATCAACGTGGCCCGGAAGTTTTGCAGGAACAGGTACATCACGAGGAACACAAGAATAATGGCCTCGATCAGGGTTTTGACCACACCTTCAATGGAAATTTTCACGAACGGTGTGGTGTCGTAGGCCACGTCCCATTCCATGCCTTCGGGGATGAGGGGTGTAATGCGCTCCATCTCGGCGATTACGCCTTCAGCGGTGTCCAGCGCGTTGGCACCCGAGGCCAGGCGGATACCAATACCGGATGCATTGCGTCCGTTCCAGCGCGGCAAAATATTGTAGTTTTCACTGCCATAATCAATACGCGCCACGTCTTTCAGACGCACAGTGGCTCCGTCTTCCGTAGTGCGCAAAATAATTTGTTCGAAGTCTTTGGGTGTTTCCAGCAAGGTTTGCGCGGTGATGGTTGCCGTGAGCGTTTGACCTTTCACAGCTGGTGCGCCGCCCAATTCACCCGCCGACACCTGCGCGTTCTGGGCCAGCACGGCACTTCGAATGTCGCCCGGTGTCACTTTGAACTGGTTCATTTTGTCCGGGTTTAGCCAAATGCGCATGGCATATGGACTACCAAACACTTGCACCTCGCCCACACCGGTCACGCGGCTAACAGTGTCTTGCACATTGGTGGTAATAAAGTCGGCGAGCTCGGTGGAGGTATATGCACCATCCACTGCCGTAAATGCAATTACAAGCAAATAGCCTGTTGCACTTTTGGTCACTTGAATGCCCTGACGTTGAACGGCGTCGGGCAGCAGAGGCACAGCCAAACTCAATTTGTTTTGAACTTGCACCTGGGCGATATCGGGATTGGTGCCGGGCTCAAAGGTAAGTTCGATCCGCAGGCGGCCAGTGGAGTCGCTGGTGGACTTCATGTAACGGAAACCATCCAGGCCTGTCATGCGTTGCTCAATCACCTGAGTGACCGAATCTTGCAGGGTTTCTGCCGAAGCACCCGGGTAAGTGGCTTGAATGGTGACAGCGGGTGGTGCAATGGCCGGGTATTGCGCCACAGGCAAATTGAAAATGGCCAACGCGCCGGCCAACATGATAACAATCGCGATCACCCACGCAAAAATGGGGCGATCAATAAAAAATCGGGACATGGTACTGCTCCTGCCAGGCGTTGTTTACTTGTTCTCAGAGTCGGAAAGGATTTCAACTTCCTGACCGGGGCGAACTTTCTGGATACCTTCGACAATCAGGCGATCACCCGCTTGAAGGCCCTCGGCAATCAGCCACTGGTCGCCAATGGCTCTGGCTGTTTCTACGCTGCGTTTTTCAACTTTGTTGTCCTGACCCACCACGAAAGCAGATGGCGCACCGGTTGCATCACGCATGATGCCTTTTTGCGGCACCAGAATACCGGCTTCGCGCACGCCTTCTTCAAGTGAGGCTCGAACATACATGCCGGGTAACAACTGCAGTTTGGGGTTGGGGAATACCGCGCGCAAGGTAACTGTGCCTGTGTTCTGGTCCACGGTCACATCGCTGAATTGCAGTTTGCCTTCTTGTGCGTAGCTGGAACCATCTTCAAGCTTCAAGGTAACTTTGGCGGCGTCTTTGCCCGCGCTTTTCAGCACACCACTTTCCAGGTCACGCTTGAGTTGAAGCAGTTCGCTGGTGGATTGTGTCAGGTCAACATAGATGGGATCCAGTTGCTGAATGGTGGTCAGTGGGTTGGCTTGTCCTTGCTGTACCAAAGCACCTGGCGTAATGCTGGAACGGCCAATTCGACCACTGATGGGTGCAGTTACCTTGGTGTAGTTCAGGTTGATTTGCGCCGATTGAACGGCGGCTTTGCCCGAGGCCACATCGGCCTCAGCCTGTTTCAGCGCTGCGTAGGCGTCATCACGTTCTTGTTGGCTTACCGCGTTGAGTTTGGCCAGTTCCTGGAAACGATCGTTTCGAATTTTCGCGCTGGTCAGGTTGGCTTGCGCTTTTTCAAGCATGGCTTTGGCACTTGCATATTCGGCTTGATAGGTGGAAGCGTCAATTTGATACAGGGATGTGCCTGCTTTGACGTCACCACCTTCTTGAAACTGGCGGGCCTTGATGATCCCATTCACTTGGGGGCGCACCTCTGCGATCAGGTAGGGGCTGGTTCGGCCAGGCAATTCGGTGTAGAGCGACACGGGCTTGGCAGCCACATCAAACACCCGAACTTTGGGCAGAGCGGGGGCTGCTGCAGCATTTGCACCGCCTTCTTGACTGCCGCAGCCGGCCAGGGTCAACGTGCCAACAGTCAACAAGGCGCTGGTGCCCAGAGCCATTTTTCTTATATTAATCATGGTACTACCTCGAAATTAGCAATGCGGGAACAGTGAATAGACAAGAATACTGAATGAACGTTCATTTTTTCATTGAAAAAATTGACTGTCAAATTGGGGTTTACCACTGTGCAGGAATGGGATTTGCTCTTAAATCCGCTTAGGCTTCTAATGTGATCAAACAATTTTATTCATGGAGAAACGATTTGGACCTTTCATCAATCGTGATCGTGGGCGGCGGAGCAGGTGGCCTGGAGTTGGCCTGCAAACTGGGGCGCAAGCTGGGCCCCGACCGCGTTACGCTGGTCGACGCCAAGATGTACCACATCTGGAAGCCATCATTGCATGAAGTGGCGGCAGGCACGCTGGACATTCACCAGGAGGGTTTGTCTTACCCCATGTTGGCCCACAACAATGGGTTTAATTTTGTTCTGGGTGCCATGGAGGGTTTGAACACGGATGACAAGCAGGTTGAAATAGCAGCCGTTCGTGATGATGTGGGCGATGAAGTGTTGCCCAAGCGTGTGTTGCAGTTTGGAACGCTTGTGATCTCCGTGGGCAGTCAATCCAATTATTTCGGTGTGAAAGGTGCGCAAGACTTCACCATTTCGCTGGACGGTCCGCAACAGGCCGAGAGTTTTCGCCTGAAGATGCTCAAGCAATTGGCCACGCTTGATTTGCGTAAAAAACTGGATCCATCGGCAAGCCTTGATATCGTCATCATTGGCGCTGGCGCTACCGGTGTCGAGTTGGCCGCCGAGCTGCGGGAAGCAAGCCATGTGCACAGTCGCTACGGCTTTAGCCGAATTGATGCAGCCAGCGATGTAACCATTACCATTCTGGAAGGTGCACCCAGTATTTTGCCGGTGCTGCCTGAAAGTGTGTCCAGCGCGGCTTTGCGTTTGCTCGAGCAACGTCACATTACTGTGGTCAACAATTGCAGGGTGGTCGAAATTTCATCCAAGCAAGTATTGGATGCCAGTGGCAATCGTTACCAAGCCGATTTGTGTGTGTGGGCGGCGGGCATCAAGGCACCGGCGTGGCTGGCCAATTTGGGCTTGCCGGTGAACCGCAACAATCAACTGGAAGTCGAGGGTGACTTGCGGGTAAAGGGCCAGCAGCATATTTTTTCATTGGGTGATTGCGCGGCTTGTGTGCAACCCGATGGAAGCATGGTGCCTCCGCGCGCGCAATCGGCGCACCAGCAGGCCGACTACATTTACAAAACCATATTGAATGCTGAACGTGGCAAGGCAGCCCTGGGTAAACCTTACCTGTACAAAGACCACGGTTCTCTGGTATCGCTGGGTTCTCGCAGCTCGGTGGGTAGTTTAATGGGCGGCCTGTTCAAGGCCAGCAGCATGTTTGTGGAAGGTTTTTTTGCGCGCAGCATGTACGCAAGTTTGCACCTGATGCACCACTATGCAGTGCTGGGCGGCATGAAAACTTTTTTGCTGGCCATGGCGCGTTTTCTGCTCAAACGCGCCACGCCTTTGGTGAAATTGCACTAAGCCATATCGGCAGGTTTTTGGATCAACAGGTGCGCAGGTCTGCCACGGCCTTCTTGCCGAAATCCGGACCGAGAAGGTAGTGCACCAGCCTCTCGCCGGCCATGTTCGGACTGCTCAGGGCATTGCTGTTTTTTAGCTCAATAAACCGCTGTTTGTTGGGAAACAGTGATTCATCGGTTTCCCGAATTTGTGTTTGCATGGCGGTGTCGATCACGCCGGGCGCCAAGCTGCAAATGGCGACGTTTGGTAGTTTGTCTTGTTGAACAGCCTGAGCATGCATGTCGAGCGCCGCCTTGGTGGCGCAATACACGCTCCAGCCTGGGTAGGCACTTTGGGCGGCACCACTGGACACATGCAATATTCGTAGTTGTTGATTGCCCTGAATTTTTCGGGTGAGCATGGCGCTCAGCGCCAGCGGCACTGCAACATTGAGCTGAATACTGCGGGAAATATCAGGAGTGGCTTGAGCATTCAATGGACCTATTGGGGACACCACACCTGCATTGTTAATTAAAAGCAAAAGTGTTGTGTTTGCAATGAATTCCAGCAACTGCGCGCTGCTTTCAAGCTGCCCAAGTGCGCCATGCTCAGCCAAATCGAGGCTAATTTGCTGAAGATCCTTGTTGTATTCCTGTTGAAGTGCTGTGTTTTGTGATCGGGAAATGCCCAGCACAGGATGCCCTTGGTTCAGCAACGCGCGGGCAATGCCCAAGCCAAGCCCTTTGCTATGGCCTGTTACTATCGCTTTAATCATTGTTTTTGATTCAATTTCAGATACAGAATTGAGCTGGCCAGCAACAAAGTGACCGCATTGGCCACTACAACAGGCCATTGCCGCACCATTAAACCGTAAACAAGCCATAGAAGCACGCCCAAACAAAAACACGCGTACATGCCCAAAGAAATACTTCGGGTGTCGCGTGTTTTCCAGCAATACACCACCTGTGGAATAAAAGAGAAGGTGGTGAGTGCGGCGGCCACAAAGCCCAAGGTTTGGGCCCAATCCAGTTGCATTAGTCGGCCTGTATTTTCTGGGCTGTTTCCTTGTAGGCGGCAATGCGCCCACCGCCTATGGCAATCGCTTTGTTGATGGCTGCACGGGCTTCATTCTTGCGATCCAATTTCAGCAGGGTTTCAGCCAGGTTGTTCCAGGCATCTGCCATGTCGGGGTACACACCCACTGCCTTGCGGTAGTGCTGTTCGGCTTCCACATAACTTTTGGCCCCATAGGCCAGGTTACCCAAACCAAAATGAAACCAGGGCTCAGTGGGCCAGGTTTTCGCACCCTGTTGGTAAGCCTGACCGGCTTTCTCAGTGTTGGAGCGCTCAAGCGCAACCGCTGAATTCAGATAGCCTTGTGCATTCACGTAGCTGGGTGGTTCGGCGGTGGTTTTAATCACGGTAAAGCCCCAGTTCTGTGAGCGTTCCCAAAGTTTCAAAAAGGTGGCCACGGGGATCAACTCACGTTCCTTCGGGCCAGAGCGCAAAACCATGCTGTTGCTGCCAGGCTCGTAACCCACCACCACGGCGTAGTGCCATTGCGGTGCAATCGGCAGTGAAAGATTCAGCAAAACCACCACGGGTGCGCCAGCATTCAGGGCGTCAAACAGGGCGGGAAGTTTGGGCTCAATTTGGTAACTCAGGTAGCCCAAGCGGCGGGGTGCAGCCAGCATTTCAAGTTGCAAGCTGCCTTGGCGGCCAGGCAAGTAAACCAGCTCAGCCAGTTTGTTCGGATCGGTATTTTCACCGGCATGGTTGAGCACCATGGCCAATGTTGACGGGCCGCAGTAAAACTCTTCCTGTGCGAAAAACGGCACGTTTTTGAGTTCAACAGGTGCTTGGGTTTGAACGGTGTTTTGAAGGTCTTGCGGGACTGTTGGCAAAATTGAACAAGAGGCCAACAGCCCTACAAGTACAGCTGAGCCCGCCAAGCGGGCCCAGGCGGTACTGGAAAAACGTAATTTCATCGAACGGAACGGGTAAACGGAAATACCTTGGTGAGGCCAAGAATGTCGGTTACCAACAAAATAATGAAGACAGTAAATAGTACACCAACAATGCCGGCACCTGCGGGTGCGTTCTCAATGTGGGCGGCAAGCTTCTGGGCTTCTTCTTCTGTCATGGAATCCACACGGGCCTTGGCAACTTCAGGGCTTACACCATGAGCTTGCAGTGCTTTGGCAATGTCTTCACGATCGAAGAATTGCTTGAGTTCGGAGCGATCTTGCTGATGCATGGCAACCGCTTCTTCGGTGCTCACGATTGCTGCGTGGGCTGGTGCCACAATAAAGCTGCTTGAAAAGCTCAACAAAACTGCCATTGCTGTTGCGCGCATAGTTTTAGTCATTTTATAACTCCATCATTCTTGTGTGTGGGAAAGACCATCATAGGGTTAAACAAGCTTTACTGCTCATTTATTCCGAGTCAACCAAACGAAGGCCGTTGCGTTTTAGTTGACATCACAGCAAGGAGGATTTGTGATGAAAACTCGATTGTTCAGGATTTTTTCGGCCAGCTTTGCTGTTTTGACTGGTCTTGCCTTGGCGCCCATGCAGGCCCAGGCCGTCAATATTTCGATTGGCGTGGGCGGGGAAGTGCTCCCCGGCGTGTATGGTTCAGTCAATATCGACAATGGGCGCTACCCAACGCTGGTCTATGCAGAACCGCTGATCGTGACTCGCCCCTCGCGAATCCTGTCTCCGGTGTACTTGCACGTGCCCCCAGGGCATCTGAAAAAATGGGGTCGATATTGTGGTCGCTATGACGCATGTTCACGGCCGGTGTACTTTGTGAAGTCTCGTGATTACTACGACTTCAGCCCCCGCTACATTGAACAGCGTTACATCTATCGCGATCGTGTCACCTACGTAAATCGCGGTGGCTACGACCGTCGCGATTATTATGATCGCCGGGACTATGACCGTCGTGATTACGATCGCCGTGACTACCGCGAGCATCGCCGGGATCATGATCACCGTGGGCATGGTAAACACTGGAAACACGATGATCGTGGCCATGGTCATGGCAAACATGGTCGGGGTAGAGACGACTAAACTGTTAATAATTGGTTTTAATTTCAATTCACAAAGCCGGCTGGTTCAGCCGGCTTTGTTTTTTTAACTCAAGGGGTTAATCATTTGTAAGTAAAAAGCTGACATAATGTAGGAATCTGTGTTCTTGAACAATTGTTTGATTGATTTTCAGTTTGATATCGCGATAAGCTTTATCTGATTGAAATATAAGTGAAATATTTTTCTTTTACACAAATAAGGGGGTAAAATTCACCCTATTCATTCCTATTATTCCCAGTGTTGAATGGCAAAGTGATTAGGTAATGTTTTGATTAACACTTTTTGACTAACCCATTCGACGAAGACAAGCCCATCATGAAAACTCAGTCCAAATTACGTCAGCGAGGCGCGCTCATGATCGAGCTGGTGCTGACACTGCCAATTTTGCTGGCTGTGATTTTCGCGATCGTGGAGTACTCGGTGCTGTTGGGGGCCATGTTGATCATGAACAACACCACCAGTGAGGCCGCGCGGCAAGCCACGGTGTATCGCAGTGGTTTTGCAGTCGGCGACTATGAAAGCCTTGCGCAAGACGCTTTGGAAGACCTGCTACCCACTTACGTGGGTTCTTTCCGGGAAAGCGTTGTGCCTTCGGTAAACTCCTTTGCCTGCGGCGATTCAACCTGCCTGCGGGTACGTCTTGATTATCCCAACTACAGCAGTAACCCCCTGGTCGGTAATTCCTTTTTCATTCCTTTGCCTGAGAATTTGTCAGCAGAGTCCACAACACGTGTGGAGCCGAACGATGGT
>NZ_DFOZ01000010.1:0-6207 GCF_002377005.1 Limnobacter sp. UBA3528
GGAGTATTTGGCCAGAATACGCAGAAGTTCATGTGCTGAAGGTCCTGAGCAATGCTGAGGATTTGAAAGCCCCCAGTGATTCCAAAACTTTCATTTCACACGTCGAAAGCTGCATGAGCGATCTCGATGAATACAGTGCGATGCATGAGGGAACGGTTCGATTGTTCACTGCGAAATCAGTCATGAACTTTGTTGAAGAAATTGGTGAGGACAGCGATCGTATAGCGCGGGCATGGCGCATGTTTGTCCACATGGCCAAATTCAATGGATTCAGAAAAATTATCAAGCAAAGCAACGAGCTTGAGGAAAGGTTGAAGTTGCTTCGTGAGCAGTTTCCGAATTTCGCGCATGTGGTTGATCACGTGATTGGACAGTTGCGCGTATGGCCCTTGAAACAAGAAGATAAACAGCGTCTCAAACCCATTAATCTTAATGGTCCCAAGGGAACGGGCAAAAGTGCTTTTGCCAAGGCATTGGCTGAGGCGCTTAATACTCGCTATGACTACGTGAACATCGCCTCCACATCCATGGGGGGAGTATTAACGGGCATCAGTAACAAATGGGGCAACGGACAAGCAGGTCTGATTTTTTCATCATTGGCCAGAAGTGAAACCGCATCGCCTTTGATCTTGCTCGATGAAATTGATAAGGCCGACAGGAACTCTCAATTCCCAGTTGAGGGCGCGTTGCTGGCCTTGCTTGAGCCGCAAACATCTCAGGAATTTCACGATGAATTTGGCAACCTTCAATTTGATGCGTCACGGATCATCTACGTGGCCACAAGCAACGATGCAAGCTTGATTTCGGATCCGGTCAGATCGCGCTTTGACACATTCGAGATCAGTTACCCCAACCGAAATCAGCGAGAGGTGATTATCAGCAATATGCTGAGAAAGTCTTATATGAACATCCGATTTTCGCCAGCCGCAATCAGTTTGATGGCTAGCCAGGATGTTGATCTGCGTAACTTACAGAGCCTGCTGGACAAAGTAGTTAGGCAACACGTTGATACCGTAATGAATCAAATGGTACCAAGCAGCGCCAAGGCGTCAAATGGCATTGAAGGTGAACACGCTACACAGCAGGCCAATGAGGGGGTCTCCTCTTCATTGCACGGTGAGCAGGTTATCGACGAATTGACGGTACGGATTTGTTTGCAGGACCTGGGTTGCAAGACCAAAGCCCATTTCGGGTTTGTGGAGGTGTAAGCCATGACACTGATTAAATACTGTGAAGATGGCATTCGTCACGTGGACTATTGGTCCGTGCTTAAGGTGATCAATGATCATGAAGTGACCTACCGCTTGTTGTCGTCTATCGTTTGGAAGAACAGTTGTTGATCTTGATAGGCGAAGTTCAGTTTCCAACTTTTCTTTGAATGCTTTTTCACTTTTCGATGGCTTGTCGAAGCGTTGGAATAGATGGATTAGAAAATCACGGTTGTGATTTTCGTTTACTGGCGCAAACGTTTGCCGGAGCTCATTGAGAAATTTAAGATGGGGCATGCGAAATATCACTCTCCCATGGCTGAAGCAATAGCCTTCAAACAACTTCTTTAATATTAGCAAAGCGGTTTGTGTATAGCCGAAATTGGGATGCTGCTGCCAACTTTGAAAAAGCAGCTCAACAATTGGGTAACCATTGTCGAAGTTTGTCCATCAGCGGCTTGATCTCTTTCTGTCGCCTACTGTGCCGTTCATCGGGCGATAATTCTTGCAACTGCCCCTCAACTGCGTAAATGGCATTGAACTGTTCCAGTGCTGCTTGGGCAATTTGGCTTTTGTTGGCAGCAAACAGTTCAAAGAATTTGCGCCGTGCGTGCCCTTGTCAATCACATGTGCGGGCACTGGTGCTTGAATCAAGGTCTCACAGGTGTCACATACCCACTTGCCACGAATATGGCGCTCTACGCTGAAGGTGCCAGGTTGATAGTCCAGTTTCTCGGCGACATCCTCACCAATGCGCTTTAACTGGCAGCCGCATTTGCACAGGGTACTGTCCGGTTCATGGCGAATCTCGGTGCGGGGCAGTTCAGGCGGCAGGGGTTTGCGTTTGGGCTTGAGGCTTCTAGTAACTATTTCTTTGTCTTGCTCAGGCAGCTTATCCAGCTCTTCCTGCTCGATCTGGGCAATATCACCGTCCAGTGTTTCATCAAACAAGTAGCGTTGTTCAACAGTCAGTGATTCAGCTTTTTTGCTGAACCGGAACCGCTTGTGCAAAGCCAATTCCAGCGTCACTTTGGAGAGGACGGTCTCTTGGTATTTGATGGTGATCGCTTGCTCTTTAATCAACTCATCTTTGGCCTGTATTACAGCGTTGCTGGATTGAACGGTTTGCTGCAACTGGGTATTGATTTGAATCTGCCCCAGTAGCATCGCCCGCAGTTGGTCTGCGTCCATCTTGGCAATCTGGTCTGGGTGGGGCTTGAGGTCATGACGCAGATATTGCCACAGGCCCACATCGCCAACTATTGGCAATCTTGCCAATTGACGCTGTTATCAATTCATACTCACAAGCATTTGATGCTGGAATATTCTGCAAGCCGCTGCCAAGGTAGCCCCACGATCAGGGCGTTGAATTGTTCAGTGGACAGCGTGACCGATGCACCCAAATCAATACCTTTGCCCCAATTAAAACTGCCTTTGTGCAGCCTGCGGCTGCACAACCACACACCAAATCCGTCGTGCACAATCACCTTCATTCGATTGGCACCACGGTTTGCAAACAGATATGCGTTATGCGCTTGCGCAGCACCAAACACGGCAATGATTTGATTCATCAAAGTGTCCATGCCGCAACGCATGTCGCATGGTGCGGTGCTCATCCAGATTGCGTCCACACGAATCAACGCAACACCTCACGCAGTATTTGGCCGAGTTCAACCATTTGCGATGGATCAACTTTGAATGCAATGCGCAACTCACCACGATCGATGTTGACTTCGATCTTGCTTGATAACTTTGCCGATGTCGGCAGTTCGGCACACAGTGCTGACTCGACACGCAGGGGAACAAACTGGGGCACCAATGAGGCCTGCGATGACACCGCCATTCTTGCTGGCTCAGTTCGCTCTTTAACCCAACGCGCCAGTAAACTGGGGTGTAACCCATGCTGCCTGGCCACATTGGCCAGTGACATGCCAGGCCTGGTGCAATGATCAACAACTTCTTGTTTGAACTGCTCACTATGCGTACGTCGGGATCGTCCGCGTTTAATAACCAAGTCAGTCATGACTACTCCGCTATGAAATTAGTGGAGTAGCGTTAACTAAAACTCAAGCTCAAACAAGATGGGTTCGCTAGGGGCTTACGACTCCTATACAACCTATCACTTGTAACTAGCAGGCATGGTACCCAAAGACCCTGCTGTGTGTTCCCTCGGGCCACAAGTATGTTTGTGTTGCCCCGTGCCCAAACCCGTTTGCTGCGACGAATCACCAGTCTGCGCAACAAGGAGAAAACACCTTATGGAGGGCTTCGCGCCGGTTGGTGCCTAACTACGGAGCCAAAACCGAAAGATCCATTTTGAGCTTCAGGGCTCGCAAGTGTCGTATGCATACTGCGTAGTTTTGCGGGATCAACTCGCGACACGACTGCCGCGTATCCATGAATGGGGAATCCCGGTACAACCCGTAAATTGCATACATACCTTTATGTCCCAATTTATACATATCTAAACTGTTCAGTTGTGCTGGACCACATCTCTTAAAATCTTTGGGTAAAGCCTAGCGAAAAGAATTCGGCATCCAGGTCAGCGATGCCTTTGAATTCCCCGCCAGACACTTCAATAGGAGTGACCTGAGTATTATTTCCTACCTGACCTGCGTCCACATCAATGATACCGAAAGCCAGAGTGACCGTAGTATCTCTGCTTGGTGTAAAGCTTGCCCCAAGTCCGTAAAAGCGACGGTCGTTATCAGGTAATATAGGAACGCGTAGATCGTCGCCGACCACACCATTTTCCATACCATAGCCAGCGTGCAATGTTAGTCGCTTGTAAGGTTTGTAATTCAGACCGATTCTATACGCTTGAGCTACTTTGAAATCTTGAGGTAAGTCTTCAATGACACGGCCATTACTCACACGCTCATAGCGTAAAAATGTCTCGGTATAATCTTGATATGTGTAAGTGGCCATTAAGTCGAGTTTCGGGCTGTAATGGTGAAACAGGGAAATACGGAACTCATCTGGAAAAATTGTGCGTTGTCTAGCTTGCTGCTGTGGTTCTAGATCGCCAGCCGCTTGCGGGCCGTTCACCCCAAGCAGCGGACCACCAATCGCAATCAAACCGCCATTTAGAAACTCGCGGAAGGCCGCCGTATCTGCATTTTCATTGATGGTCAGTTCCCCTTGATTGCCATTGAAGCGTGTCTTTGGTCGATAGGAGGCACCAATTCGTGTGCGATCCGTTGGCTCCCACAGCAGACCAGCTTGGGCATTTAAGGCCCAACCCAAGATCCTCAACTTCGCGTCCGTTTCGCCTGGGATAGGGGGCGCTAGCCCTGACGCGTTTAAAGTATCGAGAAGTGCGGTCGTTCCAGGAGGTCCTAACTTGCTTACTGCATCTCGGTAATTCAAACGAATTTTGATTGATTGAAAATAACGTTCATAAGAGCCGTTGGCACCAATCGACAGAGTCGGGGTTAGCTTATAGCCGAAGCCCAAGTTCAAGCGTGTTATCTTCAGGTCGCTTTCGCGACCTGCACCTCGACCAGGAAAATCTTCCCGATAACGGGTTAAGAGGCCATGTGAGCCCGATGCACTGAAACCCACTACCAGCTTGGGGCTGACCGGAATGGCCACGAACAATCCAGGAATAAACAATGCAGAGTCAGTGCCATCTTTTCTGGAAAAAAACTCGCCGGCTGAGCCCTCACGCCCGTTATCCGTGGGCGGACCGTCATTGTTTTGTCTGGAGGTGTAGTCGTTATCAAAAGTGGCGATACTCGCCACATTCAAAACTTCAATGCGCTTGAAACGTGTCAGCGCAGCCGGGTTAAAAAAGATCACAGAGGCATCTGAAGCCTCCGCCGCCTGGCCTGCACCCGCAGTGGCGATCCCCATCGCACTTTGGTTGTCGTTGGCTGTACCACCCGCAAAAGTTTGATGGCTAAGTGAAAACGCCATTACTGAAAACGCGACTGCACACGCTCTCCGAAGGGAGCTTTGCTGAAAAAACACCATTGGTCTGTCTCCTCGCTCCGACGGTGCAGGGTCGCTGTGCGCCCGACTTTGATTGTCGTGAGTTTTACTGGTTGTTTTTAGAAATTTTACTTACTTTCCAACGAAACAATACGTGAGAAAAGAAGCTATGTTTACAACAATTAACATTGATAGTACTGAAAATGTAAACCGAATTCAACCAATCGTTCAATTGATTTTTGTCAAGCTGCTAAGGAGGTTAACTTCGTCTGTGGTCGACAACACACGTCTGGTGGTAAAAGTTAAGCTCAATATCTGTCAGAGACAAAACTTGGGCCCAATTCAGTATTTGTACTTTTTCAATCCTCAACTAAGCAGTAATTTGTAAGTAAAAAGCACATAAACTACTAGTATTGAGAGCACTGCTCAATTGTGTGATTGGGTCTCGATCTTGGGTCGCTATAAGATCTATGTTTCTGAAACATTACTGGAATATTTTTCTTTTACACAAATAAGGGGGTAAAATTTACTCTATTTTTTCCTATTGTTTTCAGTGTTGAATGGCAAAGTGATTAGGTAATGTTTTGATTAACACTTTTTGACTAACCCATTCGACAAAGACAATCCCATCATGAAAACCCTGTCCAAATTACGTCAGCGAGGCGCGCTCATGATTGAGCTTGTGCTGACACTGCCCATATTGCTGGCTGTGATTTTCGCGATTGTCGAGTATTCGGTGTTGTTGGGAGCCATGCTGATCATGAACAACACCACCAGTGAAGCGGCGCGACAAGCCACGGTGTACCGTAGCGGGTTTGCAGTTGGTGATTATGAAAGCTTTGCGCAAGACGCTCTGGAAGACTTGTTACCAACTTACGTCGGCTCATTTCGGGAAAGCGTGGTGCCCTCGGTAAATTCCTTTACTTGCGGCGATTCAACCTGCCTGCGGGTGCGTCTTGATTATCCCAACTACAGCAGTAACCCCCTGGTCGGAAACTCCTTCTTCATTCCTTTGCCTGAGAATTTGTCAGCAGAGTCCACTACACGTGTGGAGCCGAACGATGGT
>NZ_DFOZ01000011.1:0-137 GCF_002377005.1 Limnobacter sp. UBA3528
CTCTATCCAACTGAGCTACGGGCAGAATTTGCATTGTAACTCGCACACGCGAATGGGTAGAAAGCACCCACTGGACAAGGATAGAACATCCTTTAAATTCGGTGGTCGGGGCAGAAGGATTCGAACCCTCGACCCTC
>NZ_DFOZ01000011.1:448-66731 GCF_002377005.1 Limnobacter sp. UBA3528
GACCCTCTGGTCCCAAACCAGATGCGCTACCAGACTGCGCTATGCCCCGACAAAGAAGCGGAATTTTATGTTGATTTCAAGGTTTCGTCAAGGCCTCACACAGCGTTAAGTCAAATTGGGCGCTGCGTTGAAGGGGCTCAGGCCATTTGCCTTCAACTACGCCAAGTTTGCGCGATTCCTTCGCTCCCAACTCAGCAGCACGTTCCAGCCATGTTTTAACTGGGCGAAACTTGAAAACCGATCGGTTTCTGATCGCCGGGCTGCCATCTGAATACACAAACTGCCGATATTCATCGGCAATGGCTGCCCGATCAAACCCGCTCACTTGCCGCTCTGCAAGCTGGGCAAAAAACCCATTCGCGTTGTAAGCCATGCCAGTCAACTCCCGACAGGTGGATGGCGAGGGCGGCACTGCAAACTGGGTTTGCCGGGAAAAAGGCTCCTCCAGCCACCTGGCCATACCCTCGGTAAACCACTTGGTTTTAAAGGGCGAATAGGCGTATTGGTACACATGGAACAGTTCATGGGCGGGCGTAGTGCTCAGGCGAGGGTCCACCTGTGAACCAATTTTTATTTTCAGCGTAAAGGCCTTGGAGGACTGACCCTCGTACCAGTTGGGTTTGGTGGGCTCATCAAACGCAAGGCCTGTACCCTGGTCGAAGTGCTGAATATGCACCTCGATTCCATCGCTTTGAGCGTATCTCGGGTGTTTCAAAGGCGGAACCAAATTCAGCTGGGTTTGATATAACCAATCCGCAGCCTTTAGTTGCACAAAAATATCGTCTACTCGATCGGGAACCCCATTGCCATTCCGGTCATCTGGAGGAACGGCATGTTTGCCTTCGGTGGTGTAGAAAACCCTGAACACCCCTTCAGCCACACTGTGGGTGTAAAGTGCTTTGGGGTGAGGCTTGGCCCACGCAGACTGCGCAAGGATTAAAAATACCAACAATCCGGGCAAGCAGAGCGAATGCGGTTCAGGCTTGATTACACTGAAAACCTGGCTCGGCAAATATCGGCATATTTCTTTTATTTGCATCATTTCTTTACTGAAATCTGACTGAAAACATTATGTTCCTGGACTTCATTGAAATTGGCACCTCCGACTTCAACACCCTGATTCAGGCGGCGGGCCCCAATACGCGCGGCCTGTCCATTGATCCCATATCACTTTACATCGACCGCCTTCCAAATCGCCCAGGCTGTAAAAAAATCAACGCGGCCATCTCCAATGTTGAAGGCTCGGTAAATGTCTATTTCATACCACCTCAAACTCTGGCAAAACACAAACTGCCCAACTGGCTTCGCGGCTGTAATTCAATCGGCGCACCTCACCCCACAGTGACAAAACACCTTCAGAAAACAGGCTTGGCCCAAGAAGAAGTTTTGGTGACCCAGGCAGTACCGTGCCTTCGACTGCAAACCGTTTTTAAACAACACGAAGTTGACGGGGTGTTCATGCTCAAGGTCGACACCGAAGGCCATGATGCAGTCATACTGAATGACTTTTTCAGCGATGCGAAACCCGGACAATGGCCGCATCAAATTATTTTTGAATCCAACAAGTTATCTGACAGCGAGACCATTCATCGGCTGATCTCAAAACTGATTTTGATGGGCTATGACATCGTATCTTGCCAAACCGGCGGCGGTGCCAGCGACACGCATCTGCGATTGAACCTCAATCGCTTGAAGGGCGAGCGCGCCATCATTCAAACAGCGCAAGGCTATTACCTGGAGGGTTATCCGAAAAATTACTCGCCACTCAACCTGCCGCACGAGAACAATCTGGATTCAGCCCTGAAGTACGCCAGCCAACAACAAGCGGCTGGCGTCACCTTTCAATATGGTCGGTATGAAGTTCGGCAGGGGCGCTACCTTCAACACTCTGTAAAAGACTTACAGGTGTGCAGTTGGGTAACGCTTCCGGCAAGCTGAGTAAAGCTGAATCAGGCTTTGGGCAAGGCTTCAAGAATGGAATCGACCAGGCGATTGGCTGTCGATTTGTCGGCCGTTTCCACCATCACGCGCAACACAGGCTCGGTGCCAGAAGGACGAATCAACAAACGACCATTGCCACCCAACTCAGCCTTCACAGCCTCACATACACCCTGCACTTTCACATCGTTGGCCCAATCGTACCCAACCGGCAAACGGGCGTTTTTAAGCACCTGTGGCAGCATGGCCACGGGCTTCAAAATGTCGGCCAGGGGCAGGCCCAGGTTGCGCACAGCGCGCAGCACCTGAAGGGCACTCACAATGCCGTCACCAGTGGAATGGCGGTCAAGAACCAACAAATGCCCTGAACTTTCACCCCCCAACTGCCAGCCATTGGCCTGCAGTTTTTCAAATACATAGCGATCACCCACCTTGGCGCGCTCAAAACCCACATTCAGTTTATTCAAGGCCAGTTCAAGCCCCAGGTTGCTCATCAAAGTGCCCACCACGCCGTCCACCTTGCCCTGCATGTGCAAGCGCTCGGCCACCAAGGCAAACAACAACTCATCGCCGTTGTAAATTCGGCCGCTACCATCGACGCAAATCAAGCGGTCCGCGTCGCCATCCAGCGCAAAACCGTAATCGGCCTTGTGTTCAAACACAGCCCTGGCCACGAAATCAGGATAGGTGGCACCCACACCACGGTTAATGTTCAAACCATCGGGCTGATCGGCCAACACCACCACATCGGCCCCCAGTTCACGGAAAACCGCAGGCGCAATTTGGTAGGCTGCACCATTGGCACAATCCACCACAATTTTCAAACCACGCAGGTGTTTGTCCCGGGGAAAGGTGCCTTTACAAAATTCGATGTAGCGGCCCGCAGCGTCGTTTAAGCGCTTGGCCTTGCCCAACTCTTCTGACGACTTGCAAGGCGCATTCAGCGCCAGTTGTGCCTCAATTTCCATTTCCCAGGCATCGGGCAATTTGGTGCCCTCACCCGAGAAAAACTTGATGCCATTGTCTTGGTAAGGGTTGTGGGACGCACTGATCACCACGCCAGCCGACATATTCAAGGCGCGTGCCAAATAGGCCACACCCGCAGTGGGCATCGGCCCCACCATCACGACATCTACACCCACCGAAGTAAAACCCGCTTCCAGACAACTTTCCAGCAAATAGCCACTCACGCGGGTGTCTTTGCCAATCAACACACGCGGGCGCCTTCCATCACCTTCGTGTTTGGCCAGCACCGTGCCGGCGGCTTGCCCCAAACGCAACACGAAATCGGGAACCATGGGGTTTTGTCCCACTGTGCCGCGAATGCCATCGGTACCGAAATATTGTCTGCTCATGGAATATCTACAATAGGTGAATAATGTTTATAAGTCTGATTTTACGGGAACTGCGCTGCGCCCCAGGTAATCGATCCCGCTTAATTTACAAAAGCTTTCGAGGTGCGCCGGATTCTCAATACCGTACACCCCCAAATCAGCGCCCGGCGTGAACAAGGCGTTGGTGCGTTCGTTGGAGCGCTGTTGCAACCAGCCAAAAGCGGTGTGGCGCTTGGCCTCCATGTCGGGGTGCCAATGCTGGCCTTCAACCACTCGGCCCACTTCTTTATACAGGTGATACAGCGGAATCAGATTGTGCCGGGGGTGAAACACCTGATAACCCTTGGCATGTGCGCGCAGGGACAGGCTTTGCTCCTCACCCCGAAAATATAAATAGGGGTCGTACGGCACCTGCTGGGTAAAATCGCCGGTCGTGAACAGAAAACACGCCCCCACATGAAAACCGGGAAGGTGGGTCACTTCGGGCGGCTCAGTCCGCTTGCGAACCACCCGGAACTGCAACACCGCTCGATCTGCCGTCAATACACTGCCAGGATCGCGATCAATGAAAAATATCTCATCCGATTTTGAAGGTTCATCCGCCACCGCCCTGCCCTGCACATCAAACCGGAAACCTGGAGGGTATGTGCTAATTAAAGGCTTTGGGTGCGCGGTCTGCAGTTGCTGCAGTTGATCAATCAACAACTCATCCCAAGCTGGATCAAACAAAGTATGAGAATCAATTTGCAGCAAATAATCCTGATCGTTGTACAAAGAAAAAGCGATCGACCTCGCCCAACTAACCCCGCGGGAATCAACAGGCGACAAGCCCACATAGTTGATGTTTTTACGCGCAGGAAACTGACTTAACCATGCCGGGTTCAACTGCTCGGACTGATCAACCAAACCCACATAAATTCGCTGCGGATAAGTTGCTTTGGCAAACAATTGATGAATGGTCAAATGCAGATGGGGCTCGCAATACGCTGCGACACTCACGAAAATCGTGGGCAGCTTGAGCACGCTGGCAGCCTGCATCATTGATTCAAGGCGAAGGCCACTTTCAAAGCCTCCACAGTTTCACGCACATCATGCACCCGCAACACAGCCGCCCCATGTTGCGCCGCATAGGTAGCCGCAGCCACCGAGCCCGCAGTACGTAAACCCGGGTCGGCTTGCCCGGTTAGCTCAGCAATCATGCGCTTGCGCGATACGCCCACCAACACGCCCGCACCCAAGGTTGAAAACAAAGGTGTTGCTTTCAGCAAATCAATGTTGTGTTGCAGTGTTTTGCCAAAACCAAAGCCAGGGTCAACAAGAACACGGCTGGATTGCACACCTGTCTGCTCAAGCGCCACCATGCGTTGGTTCAAAAACCCCTCAACCTCGCTGACCACATTGGTGTACTGGGGCGATTTTTGCATCGTTCGCGGCTCGCCTTGCATGTGCATCACCACCGCTCCTGCATTCGACTGCGCAAGCACCGCCTCCGCACCCGCATCCCGAAAACCGTTCACATCGTTCAAAATATCCACACCCAAATGCACGGCACGCGCCATCACATTGGCTTTCATGGTGTCGATGGACAAGGGCATATTCCAGTTCATCAACTCTTTCAGAACGTCTGCAACACGCGCCCATTCTTCGTCGGCATCAACGCCCTGCGCACCTGGGCGGGTCGACTCCCCGCCAATGTCCAGAATTTGCGCGCCCTGCTCCACCAGCTTGCGGGCATGCTCAATGGCCAGGCTGGTTTGGTTGTACCGCCCGCCATCCGAAAATGAGTCGGGGGTTACATTCACAATACCCATAATCAGGGGCTTGCCGTGGGTGTAGGTAAGCTCGAAACGACCTGCTTTCCAAGTGCGAACCATGTGCTGCCTTGTAAGTTGCTGTAGTGACCATTTTACGGCATAGCAGCAGCTCAGTTCGCCTGCTGCGCTCACAGCTTATCCGTTTGCCTGGGCCCGCTCAGGTGCGTACCGGCAACGGAGTTAGCGTACTGGCTTACTGGCCTACTAGCGCGGGCGTTGGCGCTGCTGGCGTTAGTTCGGGCGAGGCTTGGGCGCTGTGCCGCCTTGCCGGCTTTGCAAGGCTTCCCGGCGGCTTCGTAGCGCGGGGCGGTTCCGCTAGGAACCGATGCGAAGACGCGCTCGCGTTTCGCATGCCCCAAGCAAGAAGCGTCAAGCCGGATGAGAAGCATTGCTTAGGCAAAGCGACTCAGCACCTAAGACTCGTAAAGCGCTGCAGAAGCGTTACCCAGAACACTGCCGCGCGAAGCCAACAAAAAAGCCGCTGGTCGCAAAACCAACGGCTTTCATGTTTAACAAACTCAGCAGCGTTTAATCTGCTTTCACACTCATCGCAGCAGGTGCAGGCTGAGGCGCAGGTGTAACCTTCTCGCCACCGCCACCACTGGAACTGGGGCTGCCGCCCGCAGGAGGTGTACTACCGCCAGTTGAAGGTGGGCGCGGGTCTTTGCCTTCCATGATGTCATTGATTTGATCGGCATCAATGGTTTCCCATTCCAACAAGGCCTTGGCCATGACGTGTACTTTGTCACGGTTTTGATCGAGGATGTCCCAAGCCACTTTGTACTGGGAATCAATGATCTTGCGAATTTCAGCATCCACCATTTGCATGGTTTGCTCGCTCATGTGTGTGGTCTTGGTCACAGAGCGGCCCAAAAACACCTCACCTTCGTTTTCGGCATACACCATAGGGCCTAGGGCCTCGGTCATGCCGTAACGCGTCACCATGTCGCGGGCAATGGCTGTTGCACGCTCAAAGTCATTCGATGCACCAGTGGTCATCTGGTTCATGAAAATTTCTTCAGCAATACGACCACCAAACAGCACAGCGATGGTACACAGCATGCGTTCTTTGTCCATGCTGTAGCGGTCACCTTCGGGCAACTGCATGGTCACACCCAAAGCACGGCCCCGCGGAATAATGGTCACTTTGTGCACAGGGTCGGTTTTGCTCATCAACTTGGCAACCACAGCGTGGCCCGACTCATGGTAAGCCGTGTTGCGGCGTTCCTCTTCGGGCATCACCATGCTGCGGCGCTCGGCGCCCATGATGATTTTGTCTTTGGCTTTTTCAAAGTCGTTCATTTCAACCACACGGCCATTTCGACGTGCAGCAAACAAAGCAGCTTCGTTCACCAGGTTGGCCAAATCTGCGCCTGAAAAACCAGGGCAACCACGCGCCAACACAGATGCATTCACATCGGGCGACATTGGAATTTTTCGCATGTGCACTTTCAAAATCTGCTCACGACCACGAATATCGGGCAGGCTGACCACCACCTGGCGGTCAAAACGGCCTGGACGCAGCAAAGCTGGATCCAATACATCGGGGCGGTTTGTGGCCGCAATCACGATAATCGCCTGGTCGGTCGAAAAACCGTCCATTTCAACCAGCATCTGGTTCAGGGTCTGCTCGCGTTCGTCGTTACCGCCACCCAAACCTGCACCGCGCTGGCGCCCTACCGCATCAATTTCGTCAATGAAAATAATGCAAGGTGCCTGCTTCTTCGCCTGTTCGAACATGTCACGAACACGGGCTGCGCCCACACCCACAAACATTTCAACGAAATCAGAACCGGAAATCGCGAAGAAAGGTACTTTGGCTTCACCCGCAATCGCCTTGGCCAGCAAGGTTTTACCGGTACCTGGTGAACCCACCATCAGTACACCACGTGGAATTCGGCCACCCAGCTTTTGAAACCTTGTGGGGTCTTTCAGGAAATCCACCATTTCCTGCACATCTTCTTTGGCTTCGTCGCAACCGGCCACGTCTGCAAAAGTAACCGGGTTGGTGTTTTCATCCAGCAACTTGGCACGGCTTTTACCGAAGCTGAACGCTCCGCCCTTGCCGCCGCCCTGCATTTGACGCATAAAGAAAATCCACACGCCAATCAACAGGATCATGGGGAACCAGCTGACGAACAGACTCATCAACAAAGAGGGTTCTTCTTCGGGTTTGGCGCGCACCTGCACACCGTACTTCAGCAGATCACCCACCATCCAGATGTCGCCGGGTGAATACACCACGCGCTCACGGTCGTCGGTGGTGAGGGCACGCACGGTGCGGCCTTCAACGATCACGCTCTTGATGCGTCCATTTTGCGCATCCTGCATGAACTCGGAATAGGTCATTTCGTTGGAGCGTGTTTGCTGCCCTTCAAACTGTTTGAACACAGTAAAGAGCACCAGCGCTACAACCAACCAAACTGCTGCTTTGGAAAACGAATTATTCAATGCCACTTCTCCTCGAGGACTCTGCCACCACCCTAGGGAAATGGGGACAGGATGTCCATTTTAAACCCAAGCGAATGAAATACGCCATCACACTATTTCATGGTGTGGATTAACAATCGCAATCACTTGGATCATGATGCTGCAAAATACCTATTTAAGACCCTTGCAAAGCAAAAAGGTTTCACGAGAACGATCTCGCGAGGCCTTGGGTTTGCGCGGCGATACGCTTTTAAACACCTGCTTCATCTGGTGCACAATATTGCTGTAAGAGGATCCATGAAAAATCTTCACGATCAGGGCTCCATTGGGCTTGAGGTGATTCAGTGCAAAATCAATGGCAAGCTCGCACACATGTTCAATGCGGGCTGAATCGGCCGCGGCAACACCGGAAAGATTGGGGGCCATGTCAGAAACCACCAAATCCAGTTTTTCGCCACCCAAGCGTTGATTCAGGTCCTCTAGCACCGCTTCGTCGCGAAAATCCCCTTGAATGAATTCAACACCTGCAATTGGTTCCATTGGAAGCAGATCCAGTGCGATAATACGGCCGTTGATGACACCACCGGGCCCGACCAAGGCTTCCCGAAGCACCTGCGACCAACTTCCTGGCGCACTGCCCAGGTCGACCACCTTGATGCCCGGCTTCAACAATCCTTCCGGCTCTGCGATTTCCTTCAATTTGAAGGCAGCGCGAGCTCGATAACCCGCATTCGTGGCCATTTTCACGTAAGGGTCGTTGATGTGGTCATGCAACCAGTTTTTATTGAGTTTCTTCTTTTTAGCCACCGATTACCCAACCGAGTGAAAAATTAATATGACGGACACCACAGCTGTAACCCTGACACCCGCCGAGAAAAAGGCGCTTAAAGCCCAGGCCCATGCGTTGGATCCGGTAGTTTTGATCGGCGACAAGGGCTTAACACCCAACGTTGTCAAAGAAATCGACATGAACCTGAACGCACACGGCCTGATCAAGGTACGCGTTGCGGGCGACGACCGGGAAGCACGCCTTGAGTATGCGCAAGCCATTTGCGATGAAACTGGCGCAGCCCTGGTTCAACACATCGGCAAGTTGCTGGTGTTGTTCCGCCCCAAAGCAGAAGACTCCGAAAAAGCCAAAGCCAAAAGCCGACCTAAACCCAAGGGACCGCGCCAAACCAAGCGTCAGTTTGCGTCGAAGGCCTGATTTATCCTACTGAAGTCGAAACCGGTTTGACACCAAACCGGTTCAGGCCCCACACCAAAGCCCCAATCATTTTGACGGAATACAGCACGCTTGAAATGGCGTGCATATTGCCGAACTGGCTGCGCATGGCCGCCAGCTCGTCACCTTGCAAATCAGCCATGGCCGCACGCAGGGTATTCATGTAGGGCTGAAGCCAGGCCAGCTCAATTACACTTACTGCCAAAATAACAGCCATCAAACCACTGAGCCGAAAACTGGCCCGCAACTCGCCAGCAAAATTTGACAAGGCCAGCAATACGGCGCTACTCACCAGGGAGTACAGGGCCAGCATGTAAAACAACCGGCCGGCTACCAATCCAGCCTCAGGGCGCGGCAACCACTTGAACAAACCTGGCGCAACCAGAATGGCCATGAACCACAAAGCCCCGAGCCAAATTGCCCAGAACGCCAGTTCCGCACCCCGAAAACCGCGCCAAGTCATTGTTCCTGAACTCCTTTATTGATTCAACATCAAATATACTTCACTTCCAGTACTTCGTATTCGCGCAAACCGCCTGGAGCCTGAACATGGGCCACATCGCCTTCGTACTTGCCAATCAAGGCACGTGCGATCGGACTGGAGATGGAAATAAGGCCAGCCTTGATGTCTGCCTCATCGTCACCCACAATTTGGTACTCAACAGTTGCGCCGGCTTCAATATCTTCCAGTTTTACAGTGGCACCGAACACCACGCGGCCTTCGGCGTCCACGTTGGTGGGGTCGATGATCTGCGCATTGCTCATCTTGCCTTCAATTTCCTTGATGCGCCCTTCGATAAAACCCTGCTTTTCCTTGGCTGCATCGTATTCGGCGTTTTCGGACAAATCGCCCTGCGCGCGCGCCTCGGAAATGGCATTGATCACTGCGGGGCGATCAATGGTTTTCAGGCGGTGCAATTCTTGTTTCAGCTTTTCAGCACCCTTGACGGTCAATGGAATAGTGGCCATAAATTCAGTTGTTCCTGCAAATGGAAAGCCGCCTGATAGCAAACATTGCTATGAGACGGCTTAAAGGTTCAGACAGGCAGATTAAGCGGAGAGTTCCGCATGCAGGCTTTGAACGCTGTAAACGTCCATTGCGCCGAGGTGTTTCATGCCCTCGACTGAAGCCAATGCACCTGCCATGGTTGTAAAGATCGTAACACGAGAACTCAGTGAAGTGGTTCTAATGTAACGGCTGTCGTTGATCGCACTTCGGCGCTCTTCAACCGTGTTCACCACCAACTGGACTTCACCGTTTTTCAGCATATCGACAATGTTCGGGCGACCTTCCAGCACCTTGTTGACCACGGTGCATTCAATACCACCTTCAGCAATGGCCGCTGCCGTGCCTCGCGTTGCAATAATCTTGAAGCCCAGATCGATCAAACCCTTGGCAAGCTTCACGGTGTGCTTCTTGTCTTCGGTTTTCACGCTGATAAAGGCTGTACCGCCCTCGGGCAGCTTGACTGAAGCAGCCAGTTGCGACTTCACAAAAGCCTCACCGAATGTACGGCCCACGCCCATGACTTCACCAGTCGACTTCATTTCAGGGCCAAGAATGGTGTCAACGCCCGGGAATTTCACGAACGGGAACACGGCTTCTTTCACTGAGAAGTACTTGGGCACTGGAATTTCTGTGATGCCTTGATCTGCGAAAGTACGGCCCGCCATGCAGCGCGCTGCAATTTTGGCCAATTGCTTGCCCGTCGCCTTGGACACATAAGGCACGGTGCGTGAAGCGCGGGGGTTTACTTCCAGCACATACACGGTGTCGTTTTGAATGGCGAACTGCACGTTCATCAAGCCGATCACATTCAGGGCTTTGGCCATGAGTTCGGACTGACGTTTCAATTCAGTCACCATGTCAGCCGAAAGACTGTACGGGGGCAAGCAGCAAGCCGAGTCGCCACTGTGCACACCAGCCTGTTCAATGTGCTCCATCACACCGCCAATCATCACGGTTTGGCCGTCGCACAAGGCATCCACGTCTACTTCAATCGCGTCGTTCAAGAAGCGGTCGAGCAGCACGGGGCTGTCATTGCTTACTTTCACGGCTTCGCGCATATAGCGTTCAAGGTCTTTCTGCTCATGCACAATTTCCATGGCGCGACCACCCAACACATAACTTGGGCGCACCACCAAGGGGTAACCAATTTCCTGAGCATGGGCAATGGCTTCGGCTTCAGTGCGCGCGGTGCGGTTAGGCGGCTGGCGCAGGTTCAGCTTGGTCAACAACTTCTGGAAACGCTCGCGGTCTTCGGCGATGTCGATGCTTTCAGGGCTGGTACCGATAATGGGTACACCATTGGCTTCGAGTGACTTCGCCAATTTCAATGGCGTTTGGCCACCGTATTGAACAATCACGCCGACAGGCTTTTCGATGGCCACAATTTCCAGCACGTCTTCAAGCGTCAATGGCTCGAAGTACAGGCGATCGGAAGTGTCGTAATCGGTTGAAACTGTTTCCGGGTTGCAGTTGACCATGATGGTTTCATAGCCATCTTCACGCAGTGCCATGGCAGCATGCACGCAGCAATAATCGAACTCAATGCCCTGACCAATGCGGTTGGGGCCACCACCCAGCACAATGATTTTCTTCTTGTCGGTAGGCGCAGCCTCACATTCCTCTTCGTAAGTGGAATACATGTAGGCCGTACCGGTTTTGAATTCGGCCGCACAGGTGTCCACGCGCTTGTACACGGGGCGCACATTGTGCTGGTGGCGCAACTTGCGAATTTCCGCTTCGGACACGTCCAGCAAATAGGCCAAACGACGATCGGAGAAACCTTTGCGCTTGAGCAGCCGCAAAACCGGCTCAGTCAAATCAGCCAGGGTTTTCGTTTCCAGTTCAAGTTCGGTTTCAACAATGTCTTGAATCTGGATCAGGAACCAACGGTCAATCTTGGTCAGCTGGTGCACTTCTTCCAGGCTAAAGCCTTGGGCAAAAGCATCGCCCACATAGAAGATACGCTCCGGGCCGGGCTCACCCAGCTCGCGCTCAATCACTTCGCGATCGGTTGTTTTCTGGTTCAACCCGTCCACACCCACTTCCAGGCCACGCAGGGCCTTCTGGAAACTTTCCTGGAATGTGCGGCCCATGGCCATTACTTCGCCCACACTCTTCATTTGTGTGGTGAGGCGGTCATCGGCTGTTGGGAATTTTTCGAATGCAAAACGTGGAATTTTTGTAACCACGTAGTCAATCGATGGCTCGAACGACGCGGGTGTCAAACCACCAGTGATATCGTTTTTCAGCTCATCGAGGGTGTAACCCACAGACAGCTTGGCTGCCACTTTGGCGATCGGGAAGCCGGTTGCTTTAGAAGCAAGTGCAGACGAACGCGACACGCGAGGGTTCATTTCAATCACGATCATTCGGCCATTGGCCGGGTTGATCGAGAACTGCACGTTTGAACCACCAGTATCTACGCCAATTTCGCGCAGAATGGCAATGGAGGCATTGCGCATCAACTGGTATTCGCGGTCGGTCAGTGTTTGTGCAGGCGCTACGGTAATGCTGTCGCCGGTGTGCACGCCCATGGGGTCGAGGTTTTCAATAGAACACACGATAATGCAGTTGTCGGCGCTGTCGCGCACCACTTCCATTTCGTATTCTTTCCAGCCAATCAGACTTTCTTCAATCAGAAGCTCGTTGGTGGGCGAGGCTTCCAGGCCACGGCGGCAAATGGTTTCGAACTCTTCGGCGTTGTAAGCGATACCGCCACCGGTACCACCCAAGGTGAAGCTGGGGCGAATAATGACCGGGAAGCCATTGCTGCCTACTTCTTTGGCAATGCGGGCCTGCACTTCCAGCGCTTCTTCCATGGAATGGGCCACACCGCTTTTTGCAGAATCCAGACCAATGCTAGTCATGGCATTCTTGAACTTCAAGCGGTCTTCGGCTTTTTCAATCGCCTCTTCTTTCGCGCCAATCAACTCGACATTGTATTTGGCCAAAACACCGTGCTTGGCCAGATCAAGCGCACAGTTCAATGCAGTTTGACCACCCATGGTGGGCAACACGGCATCGGGGCGCTCTTTTTCGATAATGCGCTCAACAACCTGCCAAGTGATGGGTTCGATGTAGGTGACATCGGCCATTTCCGGGTCGGTCATGATAGTGGCCGGGTTGCTGTTGACCAGCACCACTTTGTAACCTTCTTCGCGAAGCGCTTTACAGGCTTGGGCACCTGAGTAATCGAATTCGCAGGCCTGACCAATCACAATGGGGCCGGCGCCGATGATCAGGATTGTTTTTAGATCGTTACGCTTTGGCATAACTTCCCTTTAATTTTAAAAAATTCAATACGGTTCAGACGAAGGTGTGCACTTGGGGCCGGTTAGGCTTTGGCTGCCTTGATGTCTGAAATAAAACGGTCGAACAATTCAGCCAGATCGTGTGGGCCTGGGCTGGCTTCCGGGTGACCCTGGAAGCAGAAGGCAGCCCGGTCGGTCCGCTCAAGGCCTTGAATAGAGCCATCGAACAGCGACACATGGGTGACACGCAAGTTGCCAGGCAATGAGTCGGCATCGACCGCAAAACCATGGTTCTGGCTGGTAATGGCCACGCGCTTGGTTTTCAGGTCTTGAACCGGGTGGTTTGCACCGTGATGGCCAAACTTCATTTTCATGGTTTTGGCGCCGCTGGCCAAAGCCATCAACTGGTGACCCAAACAAATACCGAATACAGGCAGCTTGGTGTTGTCCAGAATGTGCTTGATGGCGGAAATTGCATAGTCGCAAGGCTCGGGGTCGCCTGGGCCGTTGCTCAAGAACACACCATCGGGGTTCAAGGCGAGTACTTTCTCCACTGGCGTTTGTGCAGGCACAACCGTGACACGGCAGCCGCGCTGGGCCAGCATGCGCAAAATATTGCGCTTGGCGCCGTAGTCGAACGCCACCACGTGGTGCGGACGCTCTCCGGTTTGGAAATGAGGTTCTTCAGCGGCCACGCCCAAGGCCCATTCGCCTTCAACCCATTCATGAACCTCGGTGCAGGAAACCACCTTGGCCAGGTCCATGCCGGCCAAGCCAGGGAAGCCTTTGGCCAATTCAATGGCGCGTTCAGCGCTGAAAGTTTCGCCGCTGTCCTCGGTCAACAGGCAGCCATTTTGGGCACCTTTTTCACGCAGAATACGGGTCAGCTTGCGGGTATCAATGCCTGCAATGCCTGGTACGCCATGCTTTTTCAGGTAATCGGCCAACGGCAGCGTTGAACGAAAGTTCGACACCAGTTCGGGCAGGTCTTTGATGACCAGACCTGACAAATGAAGCCCTGAGGATTCTTCGTCTTGCGGGTTGGTGCCCACATTCCCGATGTGCGGATAGGTGAGGGTAACAATTTGACGACAATACGATGGGTCGGTGGCAATTTCTTGATAGCCCGTGAGCGAGGTGTTGAAAACCACTTCACCCACTTTCGTGGTGGGGGCGCCAAAAGAAATGCCCTCGAATACTGTGCCGTCTGCGAGCGCGAGCAAGGCGCGCGGGTGGGCGCTTGCGACTAATTTCGACAAGGGAAACTCCAATAGATGCGACAAAACACCCGGGGACAAATAACACCCGCGCAGGCTTTTTGCCTAAGAATCATTCAGCTAGCCGAGAATTATACCCGGAACAGCCGGGTTCGGCCACACCGAAGTGCGGCCTATCCAGAAGTTTGGAAGAATTTGGTCGCAAATCAGTTGGGAAGTCTTCTGCCGTACCAACAAAGCAAAGCAACAGTGACATACATCAACAGCCCATAAACAACGACTGGGACAGCAATTTCCGCGTTACCCAACAAAGACAATGCAATTGTTAAACCCAGCGTAGAGTTCTTGACACACATCTCTATTGAAACGGTCAGACTGTCACGGGCATTCAAACCGCTGAGCTTTCCACCCAACAAACCCAGGGCGATTGCGGCGAAATTCAAAGCGACGACAGGCATCCAGGCCTGAGCAAACCAAGTGGGCATATTTTCAGATTCGCTCACCCCGATCAAAACAATAATCGCAACCAGCACAAACACCGCAAACTTGTTGATTGCTGGCTCAAATTTCTGGGACAACTCAGGTTTCTTGGCACGAACAAACATGCCAATACACACCGGAATAATCACGATCACCATCATGGTAATGAGGGTTTTCAGAAAAGGAAGTTGCAGCTCGGTGTTGGCCCCGACAAACAGCGGAAGCGCGTAGGACATGTAAAAGGGAATAGTGAGCACTGTCAACAGGCTGGCAATCACAGTCAAGGTGATGGACAAAGCCAGGTTGGCTTTGGCCATGTAAGTCAGGACGTTCGAAGTGGTGCCGCCAGGCATGACCGCCGACAAAACCAGACCAGCCGCCATGACCCCGCCGCCGAAAAGACCGCCGATTGCAAACCCCAGCAAAGGCACACCGAGCAGTTGCAACACTGTACCAACGATCACCCCTTTGGGCTGTTCTTTGATGCGTCGAAAATCTTCCACGGTCAGGCTTAAACCCATACCGATCATGATGATAAAAAGGGAAACCGGTAAACCGATCGTGATGTAGGTGTTGCCGAGCATTGTGTCTCCGAGAATATTTTTTGTTGTTCAGCTAATGTAGCCGATGCCGAACCCATGCGCTGTCAGCAAATTGACGTTTTTTCCGCCTTTTTGCACCCGACCGATCAAATAGTTCCAATCACCTTGGCGGCCATCGCCACCAGGCCGCCGCCAGTTCTCGAACGAGGTCAGCGGGCATTCGATGCCCAACGCAATCAACAGCAAACCGCCCACCACAATTTGCGCCCACATGGACTTGAGTTCACATTTTAAGCATCCCCCTGTGGCAACCGGTTTTTTATTTTGCAAACCATGGAATGAGATGCTCGCATCTGTGCTCTTATACGACTATGAGCCTTTTTCTGTCCAGCGCCGAAAGCAGATACAACCAGTGGGTCAAAGAGCATTACCGCTTTTTGATGCGCAGTGCATGGGCGTTGACGGGCTCCAAGGTGCTGGCTGAAGACATTGTTCAGGATGTTTATTTTTTGGCATGGAAGCATCGCAAACAGTTAAAAGATGAATCCCTGGCGCGAGCCTGGTTGTTTCGCATCATGCGGCGCTGCGTGATCCGCCACGCACAACCAAAAACCTCGCGACTGGACGACGAAGCAAACGGCAACATTGATCAGTTCGCGCCAGACAGCGACTCCCGTATTGATTCAGTTCGGGCCTTGGCCAGAATTGCACCCATTCATCGCGAAGTGCTGGTGCTGTATTACTTCGATGACATGAGCACCATGGCCATTGCCGAGGCACTTGAAATTGCGCCAGGCACCGTGATGTCCAGACTGGCCCGTGCGCGCGACGCGTTGAAGCAGGTCATGAATCCTGCGCCTCCCGTTGATTCGTCCAACAAAATTACTACTCTTCTTCGGTCTAAAGATGGATGACCCTCGCAACACTTTTCCTGACGCATCAATCGACAGCGAGTTCGATCTGAATGCCCGTGCTGAATTGTCCCTGGCGTACCAGCCAGGCGAAGCCCCCTCGAGCCTGTACAAACGCGAACGCTATTGGCGCACGCCGCTTGTCAGCGGTTTGTTGGCACTGGGCCTGTTCGCAATGGTGGGCGGCGGGTTCTTTGCGCTTCGCCCACCGGAACTGGTCCGCGGAGCTATTGAGCATGAATATTACGAACGAACCCTGAGGGGACAGTTCATAACATCAGCAGAACTGATGCCAAAGTTTGGCTTGCCCGCCAACAAGCCAGTGCCCGGCTTCGCGCAACTGATGCGCCCTTGCGATATCGACGGAAATTTGGCGTATCACTTGACAACCTTTTTTGAGAAGGGCGGCATGGTCACCCTGTTTGCCTTTGAGGAAGGTGTTCACATTCCACAAGGCAGTGGCTGGTGGCGTGATGTGTACTGGCAGGTCAGGCACAACGCAGATGGCAAGGCAGTTGTAATGGTTGCACAGAAAGAGAAGGCGATTTCAGCCGCGAACCGTGCATTGATTGAAGCAAAAAGCAGTTAAAACAAACCAAAGGAGAACGAGATGTCAAACACAATTTCATCGAATGCCAGAAGACATGTGCTTAAGGGTACTGTCGCGGCCATGGCCATGGCGGGGCTGGCCAGCTGGACCAAACTTGGTTTTGCCGCAGACGCAAAACCCCTGCCGGGTTACGCCGACTGGAAAATTCCTGGCGACATTATCGTACATAGCAACAACACACTGGAGACCAAACGAAGCGCCTATGGCACCAGCGTTATTACACCCAACGACCAACTGTTTGTTCGCAACAATCTACCACCTCCCGATGCTGAAATCCTGAAAGATCGGGATGCCTGGGTGGTGGAAATTGACGGGGTTGCCAAACCCGCAAAATTGACACTGGCCGAACTGAAAACCATGGGGCTTGAGACAACCGCCATGGTGCTGCAGTGCTCCGGAAACGGGCGTGGATTCTTCCCGCACAAACCAAGCGGCACCCCCTGGAAAGTGGGCGCGGCTGGCTGTGTGGTGTGGAGCGGCGTACCCGTTCGCGCACTGGTTCAAGCCCACGGTGGCGTGAAAGCAGGTGCAAAATACATGACAGGAACAGGTGGTGAAAAGTTGCCAGACGGGCTGGATCCCTTGAGTGTAATTGTGGAACGATCTGTGTCGGCTGATGCCATGGAAGACGCACTATTGGCCTGGGAAATGAATGGCGAACCCATTTCCCTGGCACATGGCGGACCTTTGCGCCTGATCGTGCCGGGCTTTACCGGTGTGAACAACATCAAGTACATCAAGCGCCTGGCATTCACCGAACAGGAAACCAAGGCCAAGATCATGTCGCACGGTTACCGGATCACGCCCATCGGGGGCACGTCTGGTCCAGACCTGCCTTCGGTTCAACAGATGTCGATCAAGTCCTGGATCAACGCACCCTTGCCGGAGGATGGCGCCATCAAGGCTGGGCGCGTTCAAATCCACGGTGTGGCCTTCGGGGGTACCCATGCAGTGAAGGGTGTTGAGGTGTCCACTGACGGCGGGAAAACATGGACTGCTGCGAAGTTTGTAGGTCCAGACCTTGGCAAATATGCATGGCGCCAGTTTGTACTGGAAGCCGATTTGAAGCCGGGTGAATACCAGCTGGCCAGCCGCGCGACCGACACAAGCGGTGAAAGCCAGCCCGAAGCCCGTGTTGAAAACAAAAGTGGTTACAACAACAACAGTTGGCTGGACCATTCAATCAAAGTGAGTGTGGCATGATATCAAAGACTGTATGGATGCTCGGCCTGGTGCTGTCCTTTGCAACAGCAGCCTCGGCAGGGGAAGCAGAAGACATGGCCTTGGGTAAGAAACTTTTCACCTCTCAAGCAGTGCCTGCTTGCGCTGTGTGCCACACCTTGGCAGATGCAGGTTCTGAAGGGGCAATAGGGCCGGTACTGGATGAACTGAAACCCAGCGAAGACCAAGTGGCCAGGGCCTTGCGGGATGGCTTGGGACAAATGCCTTCTTACAAAAACAGTTTGACGGCAGAGCAGATCAAAGTGCTGTCCAAGTATGTTGCCAAGGCAGCGGCAGGCAAGTAGGTTTGCTTGCCGTCAAGGCTTGATTGTATTTTGCATCAGGTTGAGGTGATGCTCTTGAAATTCGGAGATCAAAAAGGGCTCACCTCGCTCCAGTATGAAATAACAAAATGCCTCCGCAGTTGGGGAAAGGTACTTACCAAAGGTGTAAGTTAAATTCCATGTGCGCATCACCGCCTGCTTCACGGCTTCGTTGATTTACAGTTCCATCGCAACCGGGGGTGTGATGCGGTGCGTCGAAAATCTTCCACGGTCAGGCTTAAACCCATACCGATCGTGATGCAGGTGTTGCCGAGCATTGTGTCTCCGAGAATATTTTTTGTTGTTCAGCTATGTAGCCGATGGCTGAAAGATTCGCTGTCAGCAAAATGCGGTTTAATCTGCCTTTTTGAATTCTGTGCGAACAATTTGCTCCAGAAAGTCGGCGACCACCCGGGTTTTCAGGGACAACTGGCTGCTTAAACCCGGTGGAAACACCAAGTACATGGGCAAACCGCCTGTGGCCGGGTTGTCGCAATACCAATCTGCAAGAATTTCAACCAGTTCGCCACGTGCCAAGGCGCCCTGCAGCATCCAGTCTGCGCTTCGACCCAAACCCAAACCCGACTGAATGGCACGCACCACCATCATTGGACTGGAACAGGTAAGCCATGAAATCACCCGGTGCTTTTGACTGGGCTGCGCGCCGTTTTTAGGCCAGAACTCCCATTCCTTTTGGTCTCCGCGCTGAGAAAATGCAATGCACTGGTGGTGTACCAGATCGGCCGGAGTTTGCGGCACACCGTGCTTTTCAAGGTAAGCAGGCGCGGCATACAACTTTCGCCAAATGGTGGCCACTTTGCGGGCCCGCAAGGTGGAGTCTTGCAACAAGCCAACACGCAAAGCGATGTCAAAGCCTTCTTCTACAATCATTGCGTTGCGGTTGGAGAGGTCCACTTGCAGTTGCACATCGGGGTACTTGGCATGAAATTCAGGCAGGCGGGGTGCGAGAATCTTTTCGCCCACGATCACCGGAAGGCTGATACGAACGGTTCCGTGCGGCTGCCCGCTTTGCAGTTGGGTAATCGCATCACGCGCCTCTTGCTGACTTTCCAGCATGCGCTGCGCATACAGTTTATAAATTTCGCCTGCCTCGGTAATTTTGACCTGCCGCGTGGTGCGGTTAAGCAGACGGATATTCAAATGGGCCTCGAGCTGCGCAATGGCTCGGCTGATACTGGACGGGTTCTCGCCTTTCAGCTTGGCCGCAGCCGCAAAGCTACCTGTGTTGACCACCATCAGGAAAGTTTCAGCTGCTTGAAGTTCATTGAAATTGTTGCTCATGGCGCAATGGTGTAATTCGATACCGGTAGTTTATTTGCACAATGTACATCAATACCATGACTTCACACCATCTCAAAAGGAGTGTGAATCATGAACGAATGGCCCGAAAACCTCACTGGCCTGGACCTGAACTGGAACCTGTTTGAAACCGCAAACAAGGCACTCAGGACAACATTAATTTTGCTGATTGTTTTGGCTGGCATTGGCCTGGCCCAAGCCACGAATCTGACCACTGAGCTGCCCACCGTGCTGGTGACCGAAACCACGGAATGGCTGAACTTTTCCGGCTGGTTTTCCGATGGTGCAATTGGCGGGTTTGACGCAGCGGGCGCCAGCATTGGGGGTTGGTAAGACCAGAATGACACAACTGTAATCATGCAGTGGGAAGTTTGTCATTCGAAAGGTCGCACAGTGGAACTGGATTCGGTACGAGGTCGTGCCGAATCTTCAACCACTGGAGACCGCCATGAAAACATTCGCACAAACTTGCTTTGCAATCGCCATAAGCACAGCATCCACCCTTGCTTTGGCAAACAACCCGGTGAATCAACCGATGACCGAATGCGAGAAAGCCAAGGCCACCAAGACAACGGAAATTGCCCAACAAACCACACACCATGATGTGGTGATTCAAGCGATTGCCAAGGCAATGCATGAACCAAAAACAAAGTATTAACTACAAATTCGCTGCGGCGGCCAGCGCCACCAAGCCGCCACAACAGCAAGGCCAAACAGGGTGTAAGCCAAGGCAAACACCCAGCCTGGGGCCTGATAGAACATGACCCCGTGAACCCAGTGTTGAATGAAGCTGCCCTGATAAACCCCCTGCCCTGCATGCAGGCGCAACCAGTTTTCAAGTGTGGTGAGCGGGCATTCAATGCCCAGCCAGCTTTCAAGAACAACCACTGAAATTGCGAGTAAGTGCATGGCCCTGAACCACCAGTGGTTGACCCAAGACCAACGCAAGAAATTGCCCAATACGATCAGCAGCAAGCCACCCACCACGAATAGCACAATGGCAAAGTGGATCAAGAGCACCAAGTCAGCAAAATGTGAATAGTTCATGCAGGCAGCATAAACAAAAAGCCCCTCGATGTGAGGGGCTTTTTAATGACTGAACAACCAGGGTCAATCAGAAATTTGCAACTGCCATTTCTGTGACACCCTGGTAACCATTCACAATGCTGTCGCGCAAGCCAGGCACTGTATTCAACACATGGTCGGCGAAGAAGCGGGAAGTCAAAATCTTGTCGCTGTAGAAACTGTCTGTTTCGCCAGCCTTGATTTTTGCTTCTGCGGCCAACAGCGCACGCGCCATTTGCCAGCCAGCCACTGTGGTGCCAGCTAGTTTCAGATAAGGCACTGAACCGGCAAACACTGCGTTGGGGTTGCCTTTCATATTGTCGACTACAAACTGTGCAGCATCCAGGAATGAGGCGCGAGCCGCATCCAGACGGGCTGCCACTGCCTTGGCGTGTGCAGAACCGGATTCATTCAACTGAACCACTGTGCGTGCAATTTCCGCACACAGGGCTTTGACCATGGCGCCACCGTCACGCGAGGTTTTGCGGCCCACCAGGTCGTTGGCCTGAATGGCGGTTGTGCCTTCGTAGATGGTCAGGATTTTTGCATCGCGGTAGTACTGCGCTGCACCTGTTTCTTCAATGAAGCCCATGCCGCCGTGTACCTGCACACCGGTGGATGTCACATCGATACTCATTTCAGTCGACCAGCCTTTAACCAGCGGCACCATGAATTCATACACAGCCATGTTTTGCTTGCGTGTGGCTTCATCGGCGTGGAAATGGGCGGCATCGTATGCAGCACCGGCCACGCAAGCCATGGCGCGCGCAGCTTCAACCTGCGAACGCATGCTCATCAACATGCGCTTCACATCGGGGTGGTGAATAATGGCAACGGCTTCGTTGGCAGAGCCATCAACCGGGCGAGACTGCACGCGGTCGTTGGCGTACTGCACGGCTTTTTGATAAGCACGCTCGGCCAAACCAATGCCCTGAACACCCACCTGGAAACGGGCGGCGTTCATCATCACGAACATGTACTGCAAACCCTTGTTCTCTTCACCCACCAGGTAACCAATCGCGCCCTGGCCCACTTCACCCTTGTTGTCGCCGTACAGCAGCACCGCGGTTGGCGAGGCCTTGATGCCCAGCTTGTGTTCGATGGATGCGCAGTACACATCGTTGCGTTTGCCCAAAGAACCGTCTTCGTTCACCAAAAACTTGGGCACTACGAACAGACTGATGCCTTTCACGCCTTCGGGCGCATCGGGGGTACGGGCAAGCACCAAGTGCACAATGTTGCCGGCCATGTCGTGTTCACCGTAGGTGATGTAGATTTTCTGGCCAGAAATACGATAGGTGCCATCGCCTTGCGGCACGGCTTTGGAACGCACCAGCGCCAGGTCTGAACCGGCCTGTGGCTCGGTCAGGTTCATGGTGCCGGTCCATTCGCCGGAAATCATTTTGGGGATATACGTTTCTTTCAGTTGCTGGCTGCCTGCCACCAACAACGCTTCAATTGCGCCATCGGTCAGCAAGGGGCACAACGCAAAGCTGAGGTTGGCGCCGTTGACCATTTCCATGCAAGGTGTTGCCACCAGCTTGGGCAGACCTTGGCCGCCAAATTCAGCGGGGTGCTGCAGACCTTGCCAGCCTTGCTCGCCGAAGGCTTTGAATGCCTCTTTGAAGCCTTTGGCTGTGGTTACAACGCCGTCTTTCCAGTTGGCGGCCTCTACGTCGCCCGACCAGTTCAATGGGGCTACCACTTCGCTGGTGAACTTCGCATTTTCATTCAGAACCGCATCCACGGTTTCCTCGGTCGCATCTTCACAACCGGGCAACTGGGATACTTGATCCAAGCCGGCCAATTCTTTCAAGACAAACATCATGTCTTTGACTGGGGCGTTGTAACTCATTGTCGTCTCCTGATACAGCTTTGCGTTTTTGATTACTTACAGTTTTGTAATTACAGCTTTTCAGTCAGCTGTGGCACTACGTCGAACAGGTCGCCCACCAAACCATAGTCGGCCACACCAAAAATTGGTGCTTCGGGGTCTTTGTTCACAGCCACAATCACCTTGCTGTCTTTCATGCCGGCCAGGTGCTGAATGGCACCGGAAATACCGAAGGCCATGTACAACTGGGGCGCTACGATTTTGCCGGTTTGGCCCACTTGCCAGTCGTTGGGTGCGTAGCCTGCATCCACCGCAGCACGAGAAGCGCCAATGGCCGCATTCAGTTTGTCGGCCAAGGGGTTCAACACGCTGAAGTTTTCAGCAGAGCCCATACCGCGACCACCAGAAATAATAGTGCCTGCGGCTGTCAGTTCAGGACGATCGCTCTTGGCCACTTCGCGACTTACGAATGTGGACTTGCCAGAATCGGCAGCGGCGCTCAGGTTTTCAATGGCAGCGGAACCACCCTCGGCCGCAACCGGGTCGAATGCAGTGGTGCGAACGGTGATTACCTTGGTGGCGTCAGAAGACTGAACCGTGGCGATCACGTTGCCGGCGTAAATTGGGCGTGTGAAGGTGTCTGCGCTTTCAACACTGATGATGTCGGAAATTTGAGCAACATCCAGCTTGGCGGCAACACGCGGCAACACGTTTTTACCCACACTGGTTGAGGGTGCCAAAATGTGGCCGTAGTTGCCAGCAATTGCCAGAATTTGCGCGCCTAAGTTTTCTGCCAACTGGTCGCCCAGTGAGTCAGAATCTGCAACCAATACCTTGGCCACACCAGCAGCCTTGGCGGCTTGTTCCGCAGCAGCGCCACAACCCTTGCCGGAAACCAGCACGTGAATGTCGCCACCAATTTTCTGGGCCGCAGCGATGGTGTTCAGCGTAGCGGGCTTGATACTTTGATTGTCGTGTTCTGCAATAACGAGTACTGACATGATTTGTGCTCCTTGAATCCCTGACTTAAATGACTTTCGCTTCGTTCTTCAACTTGTCGACCAACGTGGCCACGTCGGGCACGGTGATACCAGCGGAACGTGTGGGGGGGTCACTTACTTTCAGGGTTTTGATACGTGGATCAACATTCACGCCCAAATCTGCGGGCTTGATGGTGTCGATCTGCTTTTTCTTGGCCTTCATGATGTTGGGCAAAGTCACATAGCGTGGCTCGTTCAGGCGCAGGTCAGTGGTAACAACCGCTGGCAGGCTCAAGCTGACTGTTTCCAGGCCGCCGTCTACTTCACGGGTTACATTCACTTTGCCGCCTTCAACCACAACCTTCGATGCGAATGTGCCCTGTGGCATGTCGGCCAAGGCAGCCAGCATTTGACCAGTTTGGTTGCAATCGTCGTCGATGGCTTGCTTGCCCATGATGACCAGGTCAATGCCTTCTTTCTCAACAATCGCTTTCAGGATTTTGGCCACGGCCAGGGGCTGCAGCTCAACATCGGTTTCAACCAGAATGCCGCGATCCGCGCCAATGGCAGCCGCAGTGCGCAGTGTTTCAACACATTGGGCCACGCCACAGCTTACGGCGATCACTTCAGTTGCAACGCCAGCTTCTTTCAGGCGTGTTGCTTCTTCTACGGCGATTTCGTCGAAGGGGTTCATGGACATTTTTACGTTGGCGATATCTACGCCAGAACCATCGCTTTTGCAGCGCACTTTTACGTTGTAATCGACTACGCGTTTAACGGGTACTAGGATCTTCATGCAAGCCATCCCTTCTTGAAATTGGAAAATGTGTAATTTGGATTATACGAAGCGTTTTCTCAAAAAACGCACGATCGTTCGATTTTTCATAGAGTCTACACTCTAAGGGGGGGTTTGTCGAGGTTATTGGTAGCGCGCGCAGATCGCTTTCATGGCTGAAAAGCAGCGCTCATCGATCTCGGCCCGGCTTCGAATCGTGCAATCCAGATCAATGACCCGCCCGGTTGAAAGGCTATACACCAAGCCCCCCACCGCCACCGGCTCTCCCCGCGCCCAGGCAGCGTTCACGGCCGGGCTCAAAGCCGCCAAGCGCACCTGCTGAATCACATTCAGCTCGCACAACTTGTCGACATTCCGGTGGGCCTCTTCGGGCGATGCCGGGTTGAACAGCTGGTGATCGTGGGCCAGTTCACGCACACCCTCAAGCCAGTCGCCTGGCGAACCGCCCGCATGCAAACCCAAAGCAATGCGTACGCCGCCACAGTTGTGATGCCCAAACACCAACAGGTGTTTCACCTTCAAGCTGTCAATAGAAAACTGAATGGCAGTTTGCAAACTCAGGTCGTTCAAACCGGCCTGATTGGCCACGTTTTTATAAACGAACAGTTCGCCCAGATTGCTTTGCAGCAGGGTGTTGGGGTCGGCCCGACTGTCGCAGCAACTGATTACGGTAAAAGCTGGGCTTTGCCCCGCCGAGAGCCGCTTGAAATAATCGGGATCCTGAGCGGTAATTTGCGACACCCATTCGGCATTGCGTGCCAGCATTTCGCCGAGTCGTTCCTCTGAATAGGGCGCAGGTGTCGAAAATATCAAGATGCAAGCGCCTCCACATGGGCATACACAGAATCGGCCAAAGCCTCTAACTCGTAACCACCTTCCAGCGTACTGACCAGTTTTCCGTCGCAATATTCTTCAGCCACCCGTTTCAAAAACTGCGTGATCCAACCGTAGTCCTCAGTGGTCAATTGCATGTCGGCCAGTGGGTCACTTTCATGGGCATCAAACCCGGCCGAAACCAACACCAGCTGAGGCTTGAAGCGATCAATTGCATCGACCCAGTGGGTTTGAATGGCCTGCTTGATTTCCTCGCGACCACCGCCGGGTTGAATCGGGCAATTCACCATGTTGCGCGCACCGTCGAGCCCACCGCTGAAGGGATAAAGCGGCGACTGAAAAGTGCTGCACATCAACACCTTGGGATTGTTGGCAAACGCATGCTCAGTGCCGTTGCCGTGGTGGACATCAAAGTCCACGATCAACACACGCTCCAAGCGGTAGGCATCAATGGCATGTTGAGCGGCAATGGCGACGTTATTGAACACACAAAAGCCCATGGCCCGGTCTACGCAGGCATGGTGACCTGGCGGACGAACTGCGCAAAAGGCATTGTTCACAGCATGGGCCATCACCAAATCGACCGCATGCACGCAAGCACCCGCGGCGCGGCGTGCGGCATCCAGCGAGAACTCGGACAAGGTGGTGTCGCCATCGATGTCGATGTTGCGCTTCAAAGGGAAACGGGCCTTGATACTTTCAACATAGGCCGGGTTGTGCACTGCGGTCACGGCAGACCATGCCACCTCTGGAGCCTCACAATGCACCAAACGTGGCCAAAGCTCGGAAGATTCCAGTTTTTCTCGAATCACGCGCAAACGAGCCATGCTCTCGGGGTGACCAAGACCGGGATTGTGCAGGGCGCAATCAGAATGGGAAATATAGGCTGTGGTCATGGCTTAGGCCCGAACAGCAAGGGAATGCTGGGTTATAGTGAATAACAGACCTGCCAATTCAAGCAAACACGCGCCGGGTCGACCGCTACTTCTTTTTATTACGCCTATACCGGACATGCTGACTCCTTTTGTGACTACTCAACGAATCTTATCAAGCTTTGCCACCATTCTAATCAGCACAGCACTGTGCACTCAAGCCGTACAGGCCCAAGAGACCGACAAGGTTAATTTTGCCGAACACAAAAATGCGACAGCCCTGGCAGAGCGACTGAAAGCCAAAGAAGGCATCCCAGCGAGCACCACACTTGAACTGTTGAAACAGGCGGAACTTCTGCCCCAAGTGGTGAAGGCCGTAAAGCCACCCAAAACCAAGGGCGTGCGCAACTGGGACACCTACCGCAGCCGTTTTGTGGAACCCTACCGCATTCGCAAAGGCGTGGAGTTTTGGGACGCCAACCTGGAAACCTTGAAAGAGGCTGAGGCCCAATACGGCATTCCACAGGAAGTGATTGTGGCCATTATTGGTGTGGAAACCATTTACGGGCAACACATTGGCAATTACCGGGTACTCGATTCACTGGCCACACTGGCCTTTGCTTACCCTGAAGGCCAACGCGACCGATCCGAGTTTTTTCTCAGTGAACTCGAGGCCTTCATCGCCCTTTGCAACAGAACTCACCTGGATGCACTGGAGGTGAAAGGCTCGTATGCGGGTGCAATTGGTTTGGGCCAGTTCATGCCCAGCTCATGGACTGCATTTGCAGTCGATGGCGACGCCGACGGCATCGTGGATTTATTCCACAGCCGCCGCGATGCAATTTTCAGTGTGGCCAATTTCCTGAAAGTGCACGGCTGGGAAACTGGCAAAGCCACTCGCGTGCTGGTGGACATTGAACATGCGGACAATTTGAAAGAATTGCTGGCGCCCGACATTGTGCCAACCTTTACCCCAGCCGTAATGCAGCAAAAAGGCGTGAAATTGAATGGTGAGACGCTGCCCGATGAAAAACTGGCGCTGATTGAACTGGTACGTGGTGAAGCCGAGCCTGCATTCGTGGCAGGCGGACAAAACTTTTATGTGGTGACCCGCTACAACCGCAGCTCCTTCTATGCCAACGCCGTGCTGGAACTTAGCGAAGCGTTGAAACTTAGAAGGGACATGCTGAACTGAGGGGCAACAGCGCCCAACTAGGCTGGAAATACACCTGTGGACAAATAGCGATCGCCGCGGTCGCACACAATGAACACGATGGTGGCATTTTCAACTTCCTCGGCAATTTTCAGGGCAATGTGCGCTGCGCCTGCTGCTGAAATACCGCAGAAAATACCTTCTTCGGCCGCCATTTTTCGGGCCATTTCTTCGGCTTCAAGCTGGGTAACCTGCACAACACGGTCTACCCCGGCTGGCTTGTAAATTTTAGGCAGGTACTCTTGCGGCCATTTGCGAATACCCGGAATTTGCGACCCCTCGCTGGGTTCAGCGCCAATGATTTGCACATTGGGGTTTTGGCTTTTCAGGTAACGCGACACACCCATGATCGAGCCTGTGGTGCCCATGGCACTGACAAAGTGGGTCACCTTGCCACCCGTATCACGCCAAATTTCAGGGCCCGTGGTTTCAAAGTGCGCCAGCGGGTTGTCTTCATTGGCGAACTGGTCAAGAATCACGCCCTTGCCCTGATCCCGCATCTGCTCAGCCAGGTCACGCGCATATTCCATACCGCCTTTTTGTGGGGTCAGAATAATTTCCGCGCCGAAGGCACGCATGGTTTGGCGGCGTTCAATACTGAGGTGTTCCGGCATGATCAGCACCATGCGATAACCGCGAATGGCTGCAGCCATGGCCAAGGCAATACCGGTGTTGCCTGATGTGGCTTCAATCAGCGTATCACCAGGCTTGATGGTGCCGCGGGCTTCGGCACGCTTGATCATGGAAATCGCCGGGCGGTCTTTGACTGAGCCGGCTGGGTTATTGCCCTCTAGCTTGCCCAGAATTACATTGCCACGATCGGCATTGGCTTGGCCAGGCAAACGTTGCAATTGCACCAAGGGGGTGTTGCCGATGGTGTCTTCAATGGTGAGGTATTTCACAGCCGGATCACTTTTAAACAAAGGTAATCCGGCTATTTTAGCTTAATGTGGGTGCACAACACCGTCACGCAGCGCTGGCCTGTGTTCGATCCACTGTGGCAGAAGCGAAGCAATGATCATGGAGAACAAACCAAGCACCATGCCCAGCAGCTGGGGCGGCCAGATTTCGCTTGGGAAAAAGTTTTTGGCGATCAGCCAACTGCTGACACCCACCACAATTGACACAACTGCGCCCTGGCTGGTGGCCTTCGACCAATACAAACCAAAAACAAGCGGTACAAAAGCAGCAGCCAAGGTAATTTCGTAAGCGCTCTCCACCATCTCGAAAATGGACGAATCACTGTTGATGGCAAACGCCACCACAATGATGGTGAATACAAACACTGAAATACGCATTGTCAACAACAAGGCCTTGTCGTTCATTTTTGGATAAATGTTTTTGACAATGTTCTCCGCGAAAGACACGGACGGCGCCAGCAAAGTGGCACTGGACGTACTCATAATCGCCGAGATCAGCGCACCAAAAAATACGATCTGTGCAAACAAAGGTGTGTGCATCAACACCAGGTTGGGCAACACCATTTGCGAATCCTCCGACACCATGGCGGTGAAGGTGGCGGGGTCAATCATGATGGCACCATAGGCCAGAAACACCGGAATAAACGCAAAGAAAAAGTACATGGAGCCACCCAGCACAGCGCCACGCACAGCGGTTTTCTCGTCTTTTGCTGAACTGATGCGCTGAAAAATATCCTGCTGGGGAATTGAACCAAAAGCCATGGTCAGAAAGGCGCCCACAAACGGCACCCAGAGTACATAGCTGAATTCTTCCGGGAAAAACTGCAGCTTGCCTGCAGCCTCTGCATGGTCAACCACCGTGCCTACACCACCCGCCAAGTCAGCCACAATCCACATGATGTAAACCAAGCCAGCCGCAATCACCACCATCTGGATGAAATCCAGCACCGCCACTGACAACATGCCACCAAACAAGGTGTAAATAAGCACCACACTGGCGCCGATCACCATGCCCCATTCCTGGGAGACCGCACCATCGGTGAGCACATTGAAGATCAATCCCAGTGCACTGATTTGCGCAGCAACCCAACCCAGATAGGACACCACAATGCAGGCGCTGCAGAAAATTTCGACCGCCCGGTTGTAACGCACACGGTAGTAGTCACCCAAAGTCAGCAAATTCAGGCGATAAATTTTGGGCGCAATGAATAAACCAGCCAGAATCAGGCACATGGAAGCACCAAACGGGTCGGCCACAATGCCACTCAAACCCTCTTCCACAAAGGTGGAGGATATGCCCAGCACGGTTTCAGAGCCAAACCAGGTGGCAAACACCGTGGCTGTGACAATCGGCAGGGAAAGGTGCCGGCCAGCCACGGCGTAATCCGCCGCACTACTTACATTTCTGGCCACATACAGGCCAATAAGCACAGAAACCAGCAAATACGCTACAACGGAGGCAAGCAACATCTTGAAAACCCACCAGAGAGAAAAATTGATTTCGGATTATAGGCAAGAAACATGCGCAGGGCTAGAACAGACCCTTTGGACCTGAATAGCCGATTAAAAACGGCCACAACAGGTCGAGTGCCACCACACCAAACAGCACAGCCAGCATCAACACCATCCAGAACAAAGCCCGGTTCAATCGCTTTTGCTGCTTGACCAATTGTTCAATTTGATCATCGACCCGACCATTGGAGTGCGTGAGCGTTTGATGCAAGAGGCGCGGCAAGGCAGGCAGAATTTGTGACCATTGCGCAGCCTCCCATTGCAGACTGGACTGAAAACCCTTGAAGCCAATTTGCTGGTGCATCCAGTTTTCAAGGTAGGGCTTGGCGGTTTTCCACAGGTCAAGATCGGGGTCGAGTTGGCGGCCAAGGCCCTCCACGTTCAACAGGGTTTTTTGCAACAGCACCAGTTGAGGCTGAATTTCAACATTGAAGCGGCGGGAAGTTTGAAACAGACGCATCAGTGCCTGCCCCAGCGAAATTTCCTTCAACGGTTTGCCAAAGAAAGGTTCAATGCAGGCACGAATGGCGGATTCGAGCTCGTCGATGCGCGTGCCCTTGGGCACCCAGCCCGACTGCACATGCAACTCGGCCACTCGCTTGTAGTCTTGCCGGAAAAAAGCCAGGAAGTTTTGCGCCAGATATTGTTTATCGACATCGCTGAGGGTGCCGACAATGCCGAAGTCCAACGCAATGTAGCGACCGAAATCCTCGGGCTGATCACCCACGTAAATATTGCCAGGGTGCATGTCCGCGTGGAAAAACCCGTCGCGAAACACCTGGGTAAAGAAAATTTCCACGCCTTCGCGCGACAGTTTTTTCAAATCAATGTTGTTCTCGCGCAGCCGCTCGATCTGGGAAATCGGAATGCCGTGCATGCGCTCCATGGTGATCACGGTGCTACAGCAATAGTCCCAATACATTTCGGGTACGCGCAGCAAGTGGCCACTGCCCGAAGTAGGCGAAAAATTTCGACGCAACTGCGATGCATTGGCCGCCTCGCGCATTAAATCCAGTTCATCGTGCAAGTATTTGTTGAACTCGGCCACCACTTCCCGGGGCTTTAAGCGCTTGCCATCGGATGAAATTTTTTCAATCCAGCGGGCAGCGGTTTTCATCAAAGCCAGGTCTTTGTCAATCACCTCAATCATGCCGGGGCGCAGTACTTTCACCGCCACTTTCTGACCTTCATTGGCTCCTTCGCGAATCACTGCAAAGTGAACCTGGGCAATGGAAGCACTGGCCACGGGGATGTTCTGGAAATCCAGAAACATGTCATCAATTTGACGACCCAGGCTGGCTTCAATCAATTCACGGGCTTTCTCGGAAGAAAACGCGGGCACCTGGTCTTGCAACTTGGCCAACTCGTCGGCCACGTCTTCAGGCAACAAATCGCGCCGGGTCGACAACAGCTGACCAAACTTCACAAACAAGGGGCCCAGGTCTTCCAGCGCACGGCGCATGCGTTCGCCGCGCGGGGCCTGCACATGCGAGCGTGAAGAAATCAGCGTGAGAAACCACTTGGCCAAGCCATTGTTGATTGAGTCGGCGGCAATCAGGAACAGGCCATACTTTCGGGCCACCAATGCAATGCGTGCCAAACGGCGAAGCTTCATTTGGGCGCACCCAACTTGGCAAGGCGCTTTTCCAGCCGGGCCAGCTCGTCGCGCAGTTGGTTTACTTCATCGCGAAAAGTGTCGAACTCAGAAGCAGTGGGTGTCATGGCTTTTTCATGCACCACATACTCGCGCAAGTTGCTTTTAAAACGTTGCACCACATCGCGGGCATTGGTACCCAGAGCAGACAAGGTATTCATGACCCACACCGCCTGTGCATCGCCCACCACGCGGGCCAAATCGCGCTCGGGGTCCCAGCTCAAGTCGTTGATTACGGTAGACACAGTTTGCGCAAAGTCCATGTCGCCCTCGATGGTGGCTTTTCTGGACATGCTGTTGGGGTTGCTGACCGAGCCAATCAAATCGGCCCATTGCATGGAAATGGTGGTGTCAGCGGGTGCTGCAACCCCATTGGTGGCACTGCTCGGCTGAAAATAGCCTTGATCATTGACACGCAAGTTCAGGGACATGGGAGCAATGCTGAGTGTCAGAACCTTGCCCGCTTCCTTTTGCAGTTTGGTCTTGCTGCTGCGCTGTTGATCCAGCAAATGGTTTAGTACCAAGCACACAGTCTGGGTGACTGTGGCTGACATCAAGTTCAAGGGGGCAGACAGCAAACCACCTGCCGCAGCTACGCCTTTGGCTTGACCAGAGGAAAGCAGTTTGGAGGCGAACTGAAAAAACAATACGGGGGGACTGGCCAAGGCACACTTCCAACAATCAAAAATTTGTTTGAGTGTAACCCAGCCGGGCAAGCCAAGCCCGGCGGGTGAGGTCAAAATTTACAGATTGTGAATGCCTGAAAGAACCCATCCACCGCCGGAAACCGGACGGGACATGATCCACAACTCATTGATTTCTTCAGCGGCGGCGTCTTGCTCCTCGCGCAACATACCAGTGAAGGCCACTGTCGCGATTTGCTCATCCACGTCGGTCTCGAAACCAATCAGCTGGGCATCCAGCGTAACCACATCTGTGCGGTTCACTGCATTGCCACGCGCTTCAATTTCAGCACGCAGATGGTCCACCACATCGTCGCTACAGTATTCACGCAAACCGTCAACATCGCCCTTGTCAAAAACCCCTTGCATGGTCACAAAGAACTTCTTGGCGCTGTTCACAAAATTGGCCTCATCAAACCCTGCGGGCAAATCTTTTACCGGTGTTGCCGCTGGCATGGGTGCATCAAACGCCGATGCATTGCCAAACTGGCCGAAACCTTGATCATCGCGCGGCGCGCCCATGCCCGGGACCGGGTCGTTAATCGGGTTTGTTGACGCTTGACGATAACTGTTTTGGCCGGAACTTGTTGCGCCCGGTGCGCTGTAGGCAGGGCGAGGCTTTGCAGCCTGCTGACCACGCAACATGCGAACCAGGAACATGACCGCAAACACAGCGGCGGCGATCATCAACATGGTGCCAAGAAATTCAGCCATGCCGGCGCCGAAACCCAGATAACCAAACAAGGCTGCCAGGCCCAAACCAGCTGCCAGGCCGCCCAATGGGCCCAGGAAACGGTTACGTGGCGCAGCAGCCGTGCCTGCGGTGGCGCCCGCAGGGTTGGTAGCCTGCTGCTTGCTGGGTGCTGTACTAGTGGTACCAGAAGGCGCAGTAGACGGAGACTTTTGGAACTGGGAAGGCGCAGAGCGGCCAAAACTGCCGCCGCCACCCAAGCGACGCGCTTCTGCATCGGTTGGAAGTACACTCAAGCCAAGAAATGCAGCCACAACGGCCAACACAGACAATCGAACAGACCAAACTCGGGTTTTCACAGCAAAAGCCTCCAGAATATTAATTTTTCGCATGCACAAAATAGACAAACTCAGGCGAATTTGGTTCCTTGGTGCAGCGCGACGACACCCGCAGTGAAGTTGGTGTATTTCACCTGGTCGAAGCCACTTTCAAGCATGATGCTTTTCAAGGTTTCCTGATCCGGGTGCATGCGAATGCTCTCGGCTAAATATTGGTAACTGGCACTGTCTTGCGCCACGATTTGACCAATCTTTGGCAAAACCTGGAATGAATACATATCATAGGCTGGCGCCAGCAAAGGATTCACTTTCGAGAATTCGAGTACAAGCACCTTGCCACCCGGCTTGATCACGCGGCGCATTTCGCTCAAGGCCACATCTTTGTGGGTCATGTTGCGCAAACCAAACGCCACGGTAACCACATCAAAGTAATTGTCGGGAAATGGCAGCTTTTCCGCATCGCAAAGCGCCATTTTCGGCAAATACCCATGATCAATCATGCGATTTCGACCCACTCGCAACATACTTTCATTGATGTCGGTCAGCCAAACTTCACCGCTCGGGCCCACTTTGTCCAGAAAAGCCTTGCTGAGATCGCCGGTACCGCCGGCAATGTCGAGCACCTTCATCCCGGGGCGAACCCCGGCCGCGCGCACAGTGCTTGCCTTCCACAGGCGATGCATGCCACCCGACATGAGGTCATTCATGATGTCGTATTTGGCCGCTACCGAATCAAATACTTCGGCTACTTTCTTGGCTTTCTGGTCTTCAGGAACCTTCTCGAAGCCGAAATCGGTAATTTTGTCGTTCATCGTGATGTGTGGCGTTATTTAGTGGCTTGCGCAGGCGCCGCCTTTCTTTTGTTCAAATGGAATGTTTTCAGGTGCGTTGGGTTCCCGACTTGCGCCGGCTGCTTTCATGCGTTCCAGATAGTCTTCCCACAAACCTTCCTGGTTTTCGCCCATCCACAGCAGGTATTGCCAGCTAAACAAGCCTGAATCATGACCATCCGAGAAAAACGGCTTGATGGCATACATGCCCACAGGCTCGAGATTGTTGATGGTTACTTCTTTTTTACCCACTTGCAGGGTTTCCTGCCCAGGGCCATGTCCACGAACCTCGGCCGAGGGTGAATACACCCGCAACAGCTCGAATGGCAGGTTAAAACAGGCGCCGGTGTCGAACTCAATTTCGAGTACCTTGGACTTTTGATGCACCACAATGCGGGTTGGGGTGGGGATATTGGTGGTTTCCATGCTGCTTAGGGTCTTTGGAATGCGTAATCCTCAAGTGTATCTCATCAAGGCCAACAGCGGTTTACACCACCGCGCGGGATTAATTTGATGACGATTCATTCAAGTGTCATATTACTGTCATGGAAATCCACTACTTTAGGTGGCATTGCACAAAACAAATATGCCAGAGAAGAGGAAAAACGAGATGTCCAGCACCATCCTAGTTGTTGAAGATGAACCCGCGATTGCAGAATTGATTGCCGTCAACCTAAGCTTTGCTGGGCACAAAGTGCTGCGGGCCGCTGATGCGGACCAGGCCAAAACCCTGATCACCGCTGAATTGCCTGACCTGGTGTTGCTGGACTGGATGCTACCCGGTAAAACCGGCATTCAGTTTGCGCATGAATTGCGCGGTCACGAGCGTACGCGCCATGTGCCAGTGATCATGTTGACTGCCCGCACCGAAGAACAAGACAAAGTAGATGGCCTGGAAGCCGGTGCAGACGACTACATCACCAAGCCCTTCTCGCCCAAAGAACTACTGGCACGAATCAAAGCTGTGTTGCGTCGCCGTGCGCCCCAGTTGACTGACGATATTGTTGAAGTACACGGCCTGAAACTGGACCCGGTGACACACCGAATTATGGGCCATGACAAGATTATCGACATGGGCCCCACAGAATTCCGCTTGCTGCACTTCTTTATGACCCACCCAGAGCGCGTGCACAGCCGCACCCAGTTGCTGGACCAAGTGTGGGGCGACCATGTATTTGTTGAAGAGCGCACCGTGGATGTACATATTCGACGACTGCGCCAGGCTCTGACCATTTCCGGACATGACCGCCTCATTGAGACGGTTCGCGGTGCCGGCTACCGTTTTACTGCAACGCAAAATGAGGGTGCACTAAACTAAGGGCTCCCCTGGAAGGGATATTCCCCTAGAATACGCACCTATGGCGTTCATCTTTTTTCGATTGATACTGTTGGCCATGGTGCTGGGTGCAGCCGCCATCGTGGGTCAAATGGTTGCTGGCCACAAAGGCGCAGTGGCGGGGTCTATCTTGGCCTCGCTTTTCATTTATGCCCTGCATGTGCGCTCCGGCCTTCGAATTATCGAATGGCTGGACAACTTCAAGGTTGAAAACGTGCCCGACGTGTCGGGCTGGTGGGATGACCTTGCCGCAAAGCTGTTTCGCTACCTGCGCTTACACCAACGTCAACAACAGGCACTCACCAATGCACTGGTGTCATTCCGCACTGCCGCGCAAGCCCTGCCCGACGGGGTAGTCACGCTTGATTCCGAGGGGCACATTTCCTGGTGCAACGACACAGCTCAAGACCACCTGGGCTTGAAATTGGGCAGCGACATAGGGCAGCCCCTCATTAACCTGGTTCGCAACCCAAACTTTTCCAAGTACATTCGCAGCCGCTCTTGGGAGCAACCCTTGATCATGACTGCGCCCCGCAGCCGAAGCAAGGTTTTGTCGGTGCAATTGGTCAGCTACGGCGACCAACAAATGCTGGTGTTGTCTCGCGATGTCACCCAGGTTGAAAAACTGGAACGAATGCGACGCGATTTCATTGCCAATGTGTCACATGAGCTGAAAACACCGTTGACTGTGCTGAGCGGTTTTCTGGAAACATTCCGGGACCTGCCGTTGAGCAAAGAACAGCAAACCGAATACCTGAATTTGATGTACACCCAGGCCAATCGCATGCAAAACCTGGTGGAAGACCTGCTGGCCTTGTCGGCGCTGGAGTCTTCACCCAACGCAGGCGAAGGTGGCGAGCCAGTTGACCTGAGCGGAATTGCCCAAAAAACAGGCGATGAAGCACAACAATTGTCGGCCGGAAAACACAATATTTCTGTGGATGTTGAAAAGGGCCTGATGGGCTTTGGCAACTCGGCTGAAATTTTCAGCGCATTCTCGAATATCGTGACCAATGCGGTGCGCTACACACCGGAGAAAGGAAACATCACGATTACGCTTCGACGCGCAGAAAACGAAATTGGCAAAGCCTGTGCCGCTTTTGTGGTGCGCGACACCGGCATTGGTATTTCGGCAGAACACATTCCGCGTTTGACTGAGCGTTTTTACCGTGTAGACCGCAGCCGTTCAAGAGAAAGTGGCGGCACGGGTTTGGGCTTGGCGATTGTGAAACATGTGGTGCAACGCCACGATGGCGAACTGGACATTCAAAGCCGGCCAAATGCAGGCAGTACCTTCACCATTCTGATGCCGCTGGCGAAGGCTGGTGCCGCTGCTTCGAAAGCGGCTTTGGCTGAAGCAACGACGGTAGTTGGCGCTTAGTTCGGTTTGAATGCCACATCACCTCGCCTTAGCAAGACTTCCATTCCGGCTTGATGCTTCTGGCTTGGGGCATGCGAAACGCAGTGGCGTCTTCGCATCGATTCCTGACGGAATCGCCCCGCGCTGCGAAGCCGCCGGGAAGTCTTGCAAATCCGGCAACGCGATGCAGCACACAAACCGCCAATCGTCAGCGCGTTGCTTCGCTTGCGAAGGTAGCAATATCCTCGCTGCGCCGATCAAGAAAACCTGCCCGTTTGAATTCACCCGCCACGGTCGGCCAAAGGCCGGCACCGAGACTCGGCCCGCTTTTTTGCCGAGCGAGGTGAGTCAGGGTGAATCTCAAAAAGGGAAATACAGGTTTTCTGGCGCGAGAGGGTATGCGCCTGAGCGAGCGAAGCGACTCAGCCCGGAAATGCTGCCAGCAATTCAGCACGCAGCGCCAACATCCATTTGGGCTTTGAATCAAGCACCCACTGCTGGCGGGGCGACAGCGACACTCCCGGTTTGGCTGCAGCCCACACGGGCGCAGGAAAGTGTTTGTCGTCTGTAAAACGGGGAATGACGTGCCAGTGCAAATGCGGCACCACGTTACCCAGCGTTGCAATATTCGCTTTGTCGGCTTTAAATACGCGAAGCACGAATTGTTCAAGCAACACCACCGCATCCATGCACAGCATGCGATCTTCACGGCTTAAATCGGAAAACTCCCGCACATGGTCGTTCCAGACCAGGCGAAGAAAGCCGGGATAATCTGCATCGACTGCCTCAATCACACGGAACTTGCTGCAATTGAACACCCAATCACCGCCCGGTGTGGCACACAGGGGGCAATTGGGATTTTGTGAAACGGAATCAGACAAGGATGCGCTCGATACCGCCATCGTTGGCTTCTTTCACGTAGTTCTGTAGCCATTCCTTGCCCAGTACATTCTTGGCAATTTCCACCACAATGTAATCGGCGGTCAAGTTGGCGTCGTCGCTGTATCGGCTCAAACCTTGCAAGCAAGACGGGCAGCTGGTCAGAATTTTCACGTCGGCCTCGGGCGCTTTCTCGCGCAGCTTGTCGGCACCCTTGCGCATCTCCTCTTCCTTGCGGAATCGAACCTGCGTGGCCACGTCTGGGCGCGACACACCGAAGGTGCCCGACTCGCCGCAGCAACGATCATTTTTCGTAATGTTCTGGCCTTGCAACTCGCTGTTCATCAACTGGTTCACAACCTTCAAGGGGTCGTAAGTTTTCATGGGCGTGTGGCAAGGGTCGTGGTACATGTACTGCGTACCCGTGACGTTGTCCAGCTTCACACCTTTTTCCATGAGGAATTCATGAATGTCGATGATGCGGCAGCCAGGGAAAATTTTCTCGAACTCATAACCCTGCAACTGGTCGTAACACGTGCCACAGCTGACCACCACGGTTTTGATGTCGAGGTAGTTCAGTGTGTTGGCCACGCGATGGAACAACACACGGTTGTCGGTGATCATTTTCTCGGCTTTGTCGTACTGCCCTGCCCCACGCTGCGGGTAGCCGCAGCACAAATAACCTGGCGGCAACACGGTTTGTACGCCCACATTCCACAACATGGCTTGCGTGGCCAAACCCACCTGACTGTACAGACGTTCGGAACCACAACCGGGGAAGTAGAACACAGCTTCCGTATCGGCTTGCGTTGTTTTCGGGTTGCGGATCACTGGCACGTAATCGCTGTTCTCGATGTCGAGCAGCGCGCGCGCCGTTTTCTTGGGCAAACCACCGGGCATGGGCTTGTTGATGAAGTGAATCACCTGCTCACGAATCGGTGCCTTGCCCACCGTGGCAGGTGGCTTGGCTGTTTGCTTGTTCAACATGCCCAGCGATTTGGCCACTTTGTAAGCGCCGCGTTGCAGCTTGTAACCAATACCCGTCATGCCAACACGCATGGCTTTGATGGTGGCCGGGTCTTTCGCATTCAGGAAAGTCATGGCCAGGGCTGTGCCGGGGTTGAAGCTTTTCTTGTCCATCTTGCGCAACAAGGCACGCATGTTCATGGATACATCGCCAAAGTCGATGTCAACCGGGCAAGGCGTCAAACACTTGTGGCACACGGTGCAGTGGTCTGCAACGTCTTCGAATTCTTCCCAATGCTTGATAGACACACCACGGCGGGTTTGCTCTTCATACAGGAAGGCCTCAACCAACAATGAGGTGGCCAAAATTTTGTTGCGCGGGCTGTACAGCAGGTTGGCGCGAGGCACGTGCGTTGAACACACAGGCTTGCACTTGCCGCAGCGCAGGCAGTCTTTCACTGAAGTCGCAATGGAGCCAATGTCGCTTTGGCTCATGATCAGGCTTTCATGGCCCATCAAGTTGAAGCTGGGCGTGTAAGCGTTGGTCAAGTCGCCACCGGGCAACAGCTTGCCCTTGTTAAAGCGACCTTCAGGGTCAATGCGCTGCTTGTAGTCCTGGAAAGGCTGCAACTCTTCCTTGGTCAGGTATTGGTATTTGGTAATGCCAATGCCATGCTCGCCGGAAATAACGCCATCCAGATTGCGTGCAATCTGCATGATTCGGTCCACGGTGTGTTCCGCTTCATGCAACATTTCATAGTCGTCGGAATTCACTGGAATGTTGGTGTGCACATTCCCGTCGCCAGCGTGCATATGCAGCGCCACGAACAGGCGCCCACGCAGCACTTGCTTGTGAATGGCTTTGCACTCTTCCATCACCGGCACAAACACCCCGCCCTCGAAAATGCGGTTCAGGTTGTGGCGTAGTTCTGTTTTCCAGCTAACGCGAATGGTGCGGTCTTGCAGCACATCGAACATGGTGGCTTCGGGCTGGTCGGCCAAGCGCTTTTCAAGCGCAGCATCCAGGTGGCCCAAACCAATGGTTTTCAATACCGGGTTGGCCTGCGCCAAAGGCATGTTCATATTGCCCAGCAACCAGCTCCAGCGCTCATGTACCGATTCAAGCAGTTCAACAGCGCGGCCCACACGGTCGCCTACAATGTCTTCGACAGACAGCTTGGTGGAATCGACTTCGTCGGTTTTGCCCAATGTAAGCGGCTTTTCGAAGAACGAACGTAGCGCTGCAACCAGCTTCAGCTTGTTGCGAATGGACAGCTCGATGTTGATGCGTTCAATTTCATCGGTGTACTCGCCCATGCGCGGCAGGGGAATCACGACGTCTTCGTTGATCTTGAAAGCATTGGTGTGGCGCGCAATGGCCGCTGTGCGGGCACGGTCCAGCCAAAACTTTTTGCGGGCTTCGGGGCTGACCGCCACAAAACCTTCGCCAGCGCGACCATTGGACAAGCGAACCACCTCAGAGGCCGCTTGGGCCACTGCGTTTTCGTCGTCACCCACAATGTCGCCAAACAACACCATTTTCGGGAATGCGCCACGCTTGGATTTCGGGCTGTACTTCACGGCGCGCAAATAGCGCTCGTCGAGGTGCTCAAGGCCCGCCAGAATGGCGCCCATGGCTTTGCCTTCGCCGTCGAGGTAATTCTTGATTTCAACAATCGAGGGCACTGCGTCGCGGGCTTGACCATAAAACTCCAGACACACCGTGCGGGTGTGCTTGGGCATGCGGTGCAAAATCCACTTGGCAGAAGTGATCAGGCCGTCACAACCCTCTTTCTGAATGCCGGGCAAGCCAGCCAGAAACTTGTCGGTTACGTCTTTGCCCAAACCCACTTTACGGAAACGCGCGCCTTCCACTGTCAAGCGTTCGGTTCTCAGAATTTTGGCATTCGGCGCCTGGCGGCCATCTGACCACACCAAGTCGAAATCGGCCTGTGGTGCATCATGAATTTTGCTCAGGTTGTGGTTAACCCGGGTGACTTCAAGCCAGTCACCTTGCGGGTCAACCATTCTCCACCAAGCCAGATTGTCCAGCGCTGTGCCCCACAGCACAGCTTTCTTGCCGCCTGCGTTCATGGCGATGTTGCCGCCAATACAGCTGGCCTCAGCCGATGTGGGGTCTACAGCAAACACCCGGCCTGCATGCTCTGCCGCCTCTGATACGCGCTTGGTTACAACACCCGCGCCGGAGAACACGGTGGCATATTCTTCGCTCAAGCCAGGCAGCACTTCCATTGTCACCTGGCCGAGTTCTTCCAGCTTTTCGGTGTTGATGATGGCGGACATGGCCGTGAGTGGCACTGCGCCACCGGTGTAGCCTGTGCCGCCTCCGCGTGGAATGATTGTCAGCCCCAAGTCGATACAGGCCTTCACCAACCCGGGAATTTCAGATTCACGGTCGGGGGTGAGTACCACAAAGGGGTATTCAACACGCCAGTCGGTTGCGTCCGTGACGTGGGAAACTCGGGACAAACCGTCGTACTTAATGTTGTCTTTCGCGGTGTGCTCGCCCAGCGCTTTGCGGGCATGGCCACGCAAAATGGCCATGGCTTCCAGTTCGCGCTGGAACTCGAACACGGCTTTTTCAGCCACAGTGAGCAATTCGCGCACTTTGGCGCTTCGGTCTTCAGAATCGACTTCAACAGCCGCTTCTTTCACCTCAACCCGGCGGGCGTCAATTTCACTCAAGCGGTGAAACAGGGCCTCGATCAGCGCGGTCAGGCGTTTGGGATTGTCCAGCAAGTCGTCTTGCAGATACGGATTGCGACGAACCACCCAAATGTCGCCCAATACTTCAAACAGCATGCGGGCTGACCGGCCGGTTTTTCTCTCCTGACGCAGCTCTTGAAGAATGTTCCAAGCCGACTCACCCAGCAGGCGGATCACGATTTCACGGTCCGAAAACGAGGTGTAGTTGTACGGAATTTCCCGCAGACGCGCGGTTTCGCCGGCTGAGGGTTTCAGAGTGTTTAATTCGACGGGTGCGTTCATGCAAAACCTTTAGACTGCTTAGCCTTTCATGGTACCAAAAACAAGGCACTTGCGCCTAGAGTGGCGCCTCCTCAATTCTCGCTCAAAACCCTTATTGAACAAGGGTTTTGAGCCCAAACAATCAAAATCTGCTTACATCCGTTTCGGCGCCGAAACACCCAACACCGCCAAGCCATTCGACAACACAGTGGCCACAGCCACCAACAGCCCAACCCGCGCGGTTTTCAGGGCCATGTCGTCAATACGTACGCGTTCAGCGTTGTAAAAAGTGTGGAAAGCACCAGCCAGTTCACGCAGGTAAAACGCAATGTGGTGTGGCGCCAGTTCCTCGGCGGCCTTGGACAAAATGTCCGGGTAAGAAACCAACGTTCGGAGCAAAGCCAGCTCGGATGGTGCCGCCAACAGGGTCAAATCAGCGCCATGAATGGTGGACAGGTCAACTTCAGCCTGATCCAGAATGGAATGAATGCGGGCGTGCGCATACTGCACGTAATACACCGGGTTCTCATCAGACTGGGCCAAGGCCAAATCCACATCAAACACGAATTCGGTGTCAGCCTTGCGACTCACAAGGAAGAAGCGCACCGCATCACGGCCTTTGGTCAAGGCTTCGGGCTGGCTCAGCATGGGCTGGGTTTCATCGACACCGCCCGACCAGCAGATGAGGTCGCGCACGGTCACGTAGCTTCCCGCACGCTTGGAAATTTTCACTTCCTGACCACCCTTCATCACTGTGACCATTTTGTGCAACACATAGTCAGGGTAGCCCTGCGGAATGCCCACGTTGCAAGCCTGCAAACCGGCTCGAACACGCGCAATGGTGCCATGGTGGTCGGTACCCTGAATATTGATCACCTTGCCGAAACCACGCTTGAATTTCTGGATGTGATAGGCCACATCGGGCACGAAGTAGGTGTAACCACCTTCGGATTTGCGCATGACGCGGTCTTTGTCGTCGCCGTAATCGGTGGAACGCAACCAAAGCGCGCCACCCTCCTCAAAAGTTTTACCGGACGCAACCATGAGAGCGACTGCCGCTTCAACCTTGCCCTCGGAATACAAGGAGCTTTCCAGGTAAAACTGATCGAAATTGACGCCAAAGGCCTTCAAATCGAGGTCTTGCTCGGCACGCAGATAAGCCACAGCAAAAGCACGAATGCATTCAAAGTCGTCTACGTTGCCAGTGCCTTTGACGGGTTCGCCGTCGGCGGCCTTCACTTCCTTGCCAGCCAGAAAATCCTCGGCAATGTCGGCAATGTAGTCGCCGTTGTAGGCACTTTCGGGCCATTCAACATCACCGGGCTTAAGCCCTTTGGCGCGGGCCTGAACGGACGTGGCCAAAGTTTGAATTTGCACGCCCGCGTCGTTGTAATAAAACTCTTTGTGAACTTTCCAGCCCTGGGTTTGCATGACCGCTGCCATGGCATCGCCCAGCGCAGCCTGCCGGCCATGCCCCACATGCAAGGGGCCGGTGGGGTTGGCCGACACGAACTCGATCAAGACAGTTTCACCAGCGTGTGCACCGGATTTGCCAAATTCAGTGCCTTGCTCAAGCACTTGTGCCACAACAGCTACCCGAGCATTCTGGCTTAAACGAATATTGATAAAGCCCGGGCCCGCAATATCCACAGCATCAACCAGGCTGACGCAGGCAGGGTTCGCTTTCACATGATCAGCCAGTAGCTGAGCCAACTCACGTGGGTTGCGCTTGGCAGGCTTGGCCAATTGCATGGCCAGGTTACACGCCACATCGCCGTGGCTGGCGTCTTTGGGTTTCTCCAGCGTAACCACGCCCTCAAAAGGCTGGTTAAGGGCAGCAGCAGCGGCCGCTTCAAATGCGGCGATCAGCGTATTTCGTTGTTGGGCAAGCATGGGGACAGTTCAGGCAGGGTTGAGCTAAGCCTCTGATTGTACCAAGTATTCCCTGTCTAGAACCTGGCTGCGCTTCTGACAGCCTCAATGTCTTGCGGCAAGGTCATGGCGAGTTCGTTGCGGGCCAGCGCCAATCGGGAATGATTGATAGCCGCTTCAGAGACGGGTTGATACTTAAGCGCTGAGAGGCTTTCAAACGCTTTTTGCAAGCGAATCGCCACCTCGACCGCACCCGCGCCATCCCGGGCAATGCCAGTAAATGCGTCGTCAAACATATCCCGCTCGTCCAAACCCGGCACCATGATTCGATCGTATTGCACCTCTGGGGCTTTGTCCTGCTGATCACCTGCCCACTGATGAAACAAACGAACCAAAGTTCCGATGACATCAATTGCGGTGCCAGGATCATTGACCGCAGGAGATAGCGCGCGACTGGCAATTTCACACAACACCACCAAACCGAACCTAGGATCCTGATCAAAAGTGCGCGTGTCAGACAACACAAAACACTCGGCAATGGCCTGCAAACATTCTTCAGCCAAGTCCTCAGCCTGCGAGGGCTGCTCTACCGTGGCGATCGCGCGGTTGGGAGTACAAAAGGTACCAGGCAATGATTGAACATGAACCTTCAGATCAAATTTTTCAGCCAGTGATTGTAATTTGACCATGTCAATTCGCTGCAGGTAAGCGATTGAGGAACGAACCACAGGTACCCCATTCGCTACCCTTCCATCGCTTTTTTGCCCGCCCAGATAAGGCATACCGAGACGCTGCCCAAAGGCGTTCGATGTAGCAGCTTCAACTTTGTCGATTGTATTGCCCAAACGCCCTAGCCTGGCAATGCTGTCCACCCACCGAATGAACGCAAGAATCACGATTGCAAACACCAAGATCGTCAGCACAAACAGGGCAAAGACACCCGCCTTTTCATAGAAATCATTTTTCAGCGCAATCAGGGCCACCACGCTGAAAATGAATACCCCGATAAACGTAGACAAGGCATTTTGTGAGGTGTCATCAGCAACCACCAGCGGAAACGACCTGGGTGTGGCCGAGCTGCTGGCGGAGGCATAAGCGGACACCATTGAGCCCACGGAAAACATGGCAATCACTAACATAGTCGAGGCCACCAACTCCAACAGGGTTTCCACAGACTCCTTGCTAACGGTGGGTAACCAGTCGCCCACGCCAGGCCGATCAGCCAAGGTTGCCAGAAAGGCAGCCACAATCGACAGCAAACACATTACCAAAGGCTTGACCCAGAGCTTTTCGCGAATTCTGTTCAGGTAAAACAACCAGTTTTCATTCATGGCGATAGCCCCTTTAACGGATTGACTTATTTCTTTTTGGCGACCCAGGCAAAATGCCTTTGCAAGGCCTCATCGGCCAGCAGTGTTTCGGCGCTTGAAAATTGCTTGGCCAATTGCATTTCATCGTACAAATCGTGAATGCCGTCATGACACAGTCTGCAAATATTGACACCCCGGTTCAAAGTTTCCCTGTCAAACTTTTTTCGATAGAAAGCACGTCGATGTAATTTTTTGGGAATGAGGTGATGAAAGGTTAGCGCAGTAAAACGCCCACAACACAAACACTGACCGCTTTTTAACCGGGACGAAGGCATGGTGCAACAAATGGGCTAAAGGTGTTTTTTCACCAAATCACGCATGTAAAGGGCTTTTTCTGTGCCGTCCTCTTCCAGCCCCTGCACCACAGTGACCCTGTTTTTAGACGGCTGGTTCTGGCTGACTTTCCATTTGCCAACCATGCTTTCGATTTGGACTTCAAAACCCACAATGGCCTGTTTGATTTGATTCAGAAATTCTGCGGGTGCGTCATTCACTGACCAAGGCGTGTTTCGGCTGCTTTCCTGTTGCGCGGTCAAGTCTTCCAGTTGCTGGTGTAACCACTCGGCGTCATCCACTACGCGCATTTGACCTTTCACATGCACCACCGCGTAATTCCAGGTGGGAACGACTTTCTCGGTTTCTTTTTTGGTGGCATACCATGAGGGTGTGATGTAATGCTCAGCCCCTTGAAACACCAACAGGGTTTGCGCAGACACCGCCAAATCAGCCAGCATTGGGTTGGCCCTGGCCACATGGCCGCGCAACACCATCGTTGCATCCGCATTTTCCGCCACGACCATGGGTATATGGTTGGCGTTCAGCCCTGAGGTTGACAGCGTAATGACTGTGGCCAAGGGGTGAGCCTTGATCAAACTCAACAACACCGGAATTGAGGTTTCCTCAAACTGCTTGGGCAAATACATGGGCTTACTTCACGATTTGAATTTGGGCTGGATCGACGACAACAATTCGGGTTTGATCGCCGAATTGCTCAACAATCCCCGACACCACAATATTTTTACCAAAAAAGAATTTTGGCAAGTCGTGAATACCTTGATAGGAATACCAGGCGGCCACGCGACCATCGACAACGACTGTCAAGTTGGCTGGATCACGAAAACTGGTGTGTGAATTCAGGTCAACTTCATCGCGATCGGTGCGCAGTTTGCTGGAACGCACTTTCATTTGAACCTGTACTTCCTGATTCAAACGGGCAACGGCTTTCTCTGCCGTAATTGGTGCGGCTAGCAGCGGGCCTGTATTCAGAAGGCCGATAAGGCCTGAGATGACGCAGATTGCAACCCACATGCGACGCATGTTTTTCTCCCTAGGGTTTTCCGGCTTTTAGTGTATATCAGCCTACAGCCAAAGCACACGGGCAATCATGTAGCCGCCCAACAGCAGCAAGCCCAGGAAAAAAACGGTTTTGAAAGTTTCGGCACTCAGCAAGGCACGGCATTTTTGCCCAGCCAGCACGCCGGCCATGGTCGGCACCAGGCACAAAGTTGATTCCCAAGCAGCTGCCAGTTCAAACCGCCCCTTGACGTACAAGCCCACCGCCAAAGCAAAAGTACCCACCGTAAACACCAAACCCAAAGCCTGTAACAACTCGTCTTTGTCCATGCCCAATGAATTCATGTAGGGGGCTGAAGGCACCGACGACACCCCGGTTGCACCGGCCAGAAACCCGGTCAGCCCACCCACCAGGGGCGAGGCCCAACGTTCCTTGTGCGCAGTGACATGCATGTTGAACTTGAACAAGCCGAGCACGGCATACACAAACAACACCAGGCCCAAAGCCAGCGTGGCATAGGCAGGCGTGCTGCCAGTTAAAACGCCGACCCCGAAAGCGGCCCCAACACACACCATGACCAACAAGGCAGCAAAGCGGCGTACCGCCTTGAAAAAACCAGGGCCAATCAGCATTTGCCACACATTGCTGACCATGGAGGGCACAACAATCAGTGCGGCTGCCTGCACGGGCGCAACGGCAACGGCCATTAAACCGATTGCGATCGGGGGCAAGCCCATGCCTGTGACGCCTTTGACAAAACCCGCCACCAAAAAAGCCAGCCCCACGATCAGGGTGTAATTGCTAATGTCCAGAGTCATTTCCTCAAAGTGGCGGGGGTGCAGAATTGCCACCCTCACCCAAAGCACGTTGCATAATCAGCGTGCCTACCCAGCGATTGAACTTGTAACCGACATTGGGCATACGCCCAACTTCCTGAAAGCCCAGCTTGCGGTGCAACTCAGCCGAACCTGCCGTACCACCTTGAGTAATGACTGCAACCATTTGCCGCCATGGACCTTGTTCGCAACGGCGAATCAACTCGTTGAGCAATGCAGCACCAATGCCCTTGCCGGTGTGGTTGGGTGACAGGTAAACGGAGTCTTCAACGGTGTAACGGTAAGCAGGCCTGGGCCTGTAGCTGACTGCATAGGCATAGCCCACGATCACGTCATCGATATGGGCCACAAGGTAGGGCAAATGGCTGTCCAGTATGGCTTGCCTGCGCGCGCACATTTCTTCAAGGGTGGGGGGCACCAGTTCAAAGGTGGCCAACTCCTTGAGTACGTAATGCGCATAAAGCGCCTGCACGGCGGGCATGTCAGCCAAGGTGGCATCCCGAATATCAAAAGCTGGGTGCATGACATTGTGCATGGCCGCTTAAACCCACTTCACCACCGCGGGTGCGGTGTAGGTTTTGAAGGCCTCGAGAAGCGAATCGGCGCAGGTATTTGCCATCAACATGCTGCGGTGCTGGGGACGAATGAATGACTCGTTGCGGGCATGATCCAGAAACGAGAGCAAACCATCGTAGTAGCCATTCACATTCAATACACCCACAGGCTTGTGATGAAAGCTGAGCTGCGCCCAGGTCAGGATTTCAAACAGCTCTTCGAAAGTTCCCAGGCCTCCGGGCAAGGCGATGAAGCCGTCAGAGCGCTCGGCCATCATGGCTTTGCGCTCGTGCATGTTGCGGGTCACGATCAGCTCAGATAATGCAGGGTGGGCCAACTCCTTGGTCACCAACGATTCAGGAATGATGCCGGTGGCTGTGCCGCCCAGGGCCAATACCTCTTCGGCCACCACACCCATCAAACCCAGATTGGACCCGCCGTACACCAAGCCCAGATTATTACCCACCAAGGCGCGGGCCAAGGCTTTCGCGCCTTCGGTGTATTCAGCCCGATTGCCCGCGCTGGAGCCACAGTACACACAAATATTCTTCATGACAGCTTCAAACCCAGAACACCCAAAACAATCAGCACCACACTGCCAATGCGCAGTGCATTGACGGTCTCATTGAATAAAACAACACCCATCATTACAGTACCTGCCGCACCAATACCGACCCACACGCTGTAGGCGGTGCCCACCGGCAAGGTTTTCATGGCCAAGCCCAACAAACCGAAGCTGATTGCTGCAGCAGTCAAGGTGATGGCAGAAGGAACAAGGCGGGTAAAACCATCGGTGTACTTCAGGCCGATGGCCCATACGATTTCAAAGAGACCTGCTACAAACAGAATTAACCAGGACATGACAACTCCCATTTAACTAAATGGGGCCGTCCCCGATCGAAGGTTGAGCGGTGAGGTCGTCCTCACTTCAAGAATCAAAAGTATTTGGAATGCAATTCTTCCACCCACGCCAAGCGGGCGTTCGCAGCCACTTGGGCCACCTGTTCGCCAGGCGGGTGATTTGCAATTTTATCACCAAGAAAAGCTTTGTAATTCCCCTGTTCCAATTCCGCCACAGCCTGCTCGACAAAAGCATGCACCCGCCCTTCCCCATGGATTTGTGCTACAAGCTGGTTCACCTGCCGCAAACGGGCAGGCTTTCTGTACAAATCTACCTGACCGAAAAACCGGGCGAAACTGTCGGGGTCGGTGCTTTGCTGCTGCACAAAGGCAAGGCAATGGCATGCCAACACCGACAGGTCTTCGATAGTGCGGGGCAAACGCCATGCCTTGGCCAAGGCTTTGATGTGTGCCAAGTTCAGGAAAAAACCAAGCGAATAAACCCAGCGCGCTTCTGCCCCGGAAAGACTGTTGAGGCAATCGTATTCAGGCTTGTCAAAACTTGAAAACGGCACTGAACAGGCAGGCGCCAATTCACCCCACCCATTGAGTTTGCTGATCAACTTGATCATGCGAGAGGGCTTTTCCTCCCCCATGCCTTTGGTCAATTCGGCGTACACACGCTCGGGCACCAGGTGTTTCAATTCCCCGCTGGCCTGAAGTTCGCGGCACAAGTCCATGGTTTCTTCAGCCACCGAGAAGTCAAGGAAGCGTGCCAAAAAGCGCGCCAAGCGAAGTACACGCAACGGGTCTTCACTGAATGCGGGGCTAACATGCCGCATACACTTGTTTTCAAGATCGGCAAGACCTTGAAACGGGTCGATCAGCCCGCCCTCTGAATTCATGGCCATGGCATTAACGGTGAAGTCACGGCGAGCCAAGTCTTCCTCAAGGGTAACCGAGGGTTCTGCATGAAAGGTGAATCCCTTGTAGCCATGCCCACTTTTACGCTCGGTGCGTGCCAGGGCATATTCTTCGTGGGTGCGCGGATGAAGAAACACGGGAAAGTCAGAACCCACCGGTGTGAAGCCAGCGGCCAGCATGTGGTCAACGGTTGCACCGACGACGACCCAGTCCCGGTCACTGCTGGCACGCCCCATCAACGCGTCGCGCACAGCACCTCCTACCACATACACTTTGACATGGTTGGGTAGTTGTTCAATGACTGGGTCTACTTGAAAACCTTGCAGTTCAGGGTGGCGGGCCATGGGCAACATGAAAATGAGTGTTGCCCAAGATTACCATCGAATTATGCAGCGTGGTTTGCAGGCAAACGCGTGCGGTTGTGCCCGCGCGCAAAGTCGATGGCAGGGCCTGCGGGCACAACACGGGTGGGATTGATCATGTCGTGGCTGTAGTAGTAGTGGCGTTTGATGTGGTAAAAATCGACGGTTTCAGCAACTCCCGACCACTGATACAACTCGCGCACGTAATTCGAAATATTCGGGAAATCTTCAAGCCTTTGGCGATTGCACTTGAAATGACCGTGGTACACCGCATCAAACCGAATCAGGGTGGTGAACAGGCGCCAGTCGGCTTCCGTAATTTGTGGGCCCACCAGGTAGCGGTTGTTTTCCAGAATTTTCTCGATTGAATCAAGCGCCATGAACACGGCGTTGTAGGCCTCTTCGTAGGCACCCTGCGCAGTAGCAAAACCTGCGCGATACACACCATTGTTGATGTTGTCGTACACCAGGCCATTGACCCTGTCGATCATGCTGCGCAAATTCTCGGGATAGAAATCTTCGTGGTTGCCGGTGATTTCATTGAATGCGGAATTGAACATTCGAATGATTTCAGACGACTCATTGCTGACAATCTGATTGGTTTTCTTGCACCACAGCACAGGCACAGTGACCCGCCCTGAATAGTCGCTTTTGTTGCGTGTGTAAATTTGATGCATGAATTCGCTGCCGAACAACAAGTCGCCAGTACTGCCGGCATCCAAATTGAATGTCCAGCCATTGCTGAGCATGTCGGGGCTGACCACTGACACATCAATGTGATTTTCAAGGTTCTTCAACTTGCGAAAAATCAGGGTGCGGTGTGCCCATGGACAGGCCAGCGATACGTACAGGTGGTAGCGCCCACTTTCTGCCTTAAAGCCGCCTGCACCGCTTGGTCCTGCACTGCCATCGGCGGTAACCCAGTTGCGCAATTTGGCGCTTTCGCGCTGGAATTTGCCACCGCTTGAACTGGTGTCATACCACTTGTCTCGCCACTGACCATCTACCAGCAAACCCATGCTTCTACTCCTTGAACTTCAACAACAAGGCTTTACCTTAACAAAGCACGGGCTTACAGTTGTTCAATATTCTTGAAGGTGTCGGCCACTTTTTGCCGAAGTGCGGTGCGTTGCGTATCGTTCAGCCGCGCAATGTTTTTGGCCATCAAACCAGTGCGCGGGTTGGCTGACAGCATTTTTTCATGCTGATCCAGAAAACCCCAGTACAGCGTGGTGAACGGGCAGGCCTGTTCACCGGTTTTCTCAGCCGGGTTGTACTTGCAACCGGTGCAATAGTTGCTCATGCGCTTGATGTAAGCGCCCGATGCAATGTAAGGCTTGCTGGTGAACCGCCCGCCATTGGCAAACAGCGCCATGCCGGCCACATTCGGCAGTTCAACCCATTCCACAGCATCCACATACACCGCCAAAAACCAGTCTTCGACCTGCTGTGGTACAAGCCCCGCCAGCAGGGCAAAGTTGCCGATCACCATCAGGCGTTGAATGTGGTGCGCATAACCGTAGTCCAGCGTTTGACCAATCGAATCTTTCAGGCAATTCATGTGGGTGTTGCCAGTCCAGAACCATTTGGGCAGGTCAAGTTTGGCTTGCAAATAATTGTCTTCACGCATCTTGGGCATGTCCAGCCAATACACCCCGCGCATGAATTCACGCCAACCCAGAATTTGGCGAATGAACCCTTCTGCACTGGCCACATCCACTTTGCCAGCGCGATAGGCCGCTTCTGCTTTTTGTATCACCTCGAGCGGATGTAACAAATGCAGATTGATTGAACTGGAAACAAGCGAGTGCCAGCCGAACGGCGTGTTGGTCCACATGGCGTCCTGATAAGTACCGAAGTTGGCGAACCGGTTCTCGATGAAAGTATCGAGCGCCTGCAAAGCTTGTGTGCGTGTGACTGGCCATGCGAAATTTTTAAGCGTACCGGGATGATCCGGGAAATTTTCTTCAACCTCAGCGAACACCGCTTGCGTTATTTCATCGGGTTCAAAAAATGCAGGGGGTGTAATATCGCCGGGGCCGGCTTTGGGAAATGCACTGCGATTGTCTGCATCAAAATTCCACTTGCCGCCAGCAGGCTCGGCACCCTCCATCAACACACCGATGCGCTTGCGCATTTCGCGATAAAAATACTCCATGCGCATTTGTTTGTAGCCACTGGCCCACTTTGCAAATTCCGACCGACTGCACAAATAATGTGTGTCTTCAAGTAGTCGCAACTTCAGATTTTCCGACTTCGCAAACTTCAAAAATTCTTGTTCCAGGCGCCACTCACCTGGCTCGGCCATATCAATGCTGGTGTACCCGTGCTGTTTGCACAGGTTTGCAACTTCAGTGGTCAAGTTGTTTGGGCCCGTGTCGCGCAAGCTGCGGTAATGCACGGTGTAACCCGCCTTGCGCAATTCTTCTGCAAAATGGCGCATGGCACTGAGAAACAAAGCGACTCGCACTTTGTGAACCCACACCACAGTGGATTCAACAGGTGACTCCACCATGAGTATGTCTGCTGATTTCGGGGGGTTGGCCAGAAGTGCGGGGTTGTTAAGGTCGAGTTGATCGCCCAACACAACCACGGCTTTGGTTTTGCTGCTCATGCTATTTACTGCCTGCTTATTTGCTGCCCGCTCTGGGCGCCGCCTTGCGGCAGGCCTCTGAGCAATATTTTACGTCATCCCAATTCTTGGCCCAGCTTTTGCGCCAGGTCATTTCCTTCCCGCACACGGTGCAAAGCTTGCTGGGCAAATAAGATTTATTGCCTTTGAAAGACCGCTTATCCGGCACGGAAATTAATTCTGATTGAATTTGTTGCGCAGTCGCCAGTCTGCAATTGATTCACTGATGGACTCTAGGCTGGACAACAACACGAAATCTTCAGAAGGCTTTTTGCGCAATGCTGTAGAAGAGCCACCACACCAAATTTCAACCATCGGAGGCAATTTTTCACGCAACTCGGCCACTGCTTCCAGCACGGCGGGCGAACTTTGAATAACAGAGAATGACAGGGCCACAATATTGATGTTCTGCGCGCGCGAGGCCAACACAATGTCGTAAATCGGGGTTTGAGTGCCCAAAGAAATACACTGTGCGCCCTCCATGGAAAAAATGCACTCAGCCATCAGCAAACCCAAACCATGCAATTCGTTGGGCAGTGTGGTCAGCAACACCCGCGGGCCTTTGCGTGTGGACGGAATGGTGTTCAAGGCGTTGCGCAACACCACCTGAACGGTTTCGGTGTAGATGTGCTCTTCAAAAATTTCAAAATAACCACGCGCCCAGGCATCGCCCACCATTGCGTTCATGGGTGCAACCACCTCCACCACGAAACGATGCAGCCCCATCGTCAGCGCAAGGCGCGACATGGTTTGGCGGAATTCTTCGGCATCGTGCCGCTTGATCAGTTCCATGTAACTGTTCAGCTCATCCAGGCTGTCAGGCGCCACATTCATGCGCGACCCCGCACTGCTGACCTCGGCCAGTTTCACCAACTCATCAATGCTCAACCCGATGATTTTTCCTGGGCGATGCCCACCATCGAGCAGGCGCTTGATGACTCGCAGTTTTTCAACCTGATCAATGGAATAAATGCGCTCGCCGAAAGAATCACGGCCAGGCTGCGGGAAGTTATAGCGTTTTTCCCAAACACGCAGGGTGTCCTTGGGCAAGCCGGTATCCCGCTCGACTGCTGCAATTGAAAATGAGGGTTGACTTAAATCTGCACGCTCATTCATACCTGAACCTGACCACGGTGAAACTTCAACATCTTTGTTTTGTCCTAGACAAATTGACTTGCCACTCTGAACGAATAATAATGGAACTCAAAGCCTGATTACTAATCAAATTAGCATATTGGCTGAGATTTCACCACACATATAGAGACATTCAAGTGGATAAAGCGCATTGTAAAGACAAGCATCTGTCTAGTCCAGTCCGGGTAAACCTTGGGGAACGGGTTCTGGCCGGAATGATCGCGCTGCTTGGCTTGGTGTTGTGGAACTCTGCGCAGGCAAAGCCTGGCGAGCAATGTCCCGCTGTGCTGAATCACGAATTTCCAAGACTTCAAGACGAGAAAACGATTTCCCTTTGTGACTTCAAGGGACAAGTACTACTGGTGGTGAATACAGCGAGTTTCTGCGGTTTCACCAACCAATATGAAGAACTGGAGAAAGTACACAGCCAGTACAAATCCAAAGGCTTCAGTGTGGTGGGCTTTCCATCCAGCGACTTTGGCAATCAGGAATACAAATCGAACAAGGAAATTGCGGCTTTTTGCAACAACACATTCGGAGTGAAATTTCCAATGTTTGCAAAAACCGTGGTGAAAGGGGATTCGGCCAACCCCTTGTACAAGCAATTGGCCAAAGCCAGCGGAGAACAACCTGGCTGGAATTTTCACAAGTACCTGATCAATCGCAAGGGCGAAGTGGTTGGCACCTTCAAAAGCGGTGTTTCACCCACCAGCCCCCAGATAACCCAGGCAATTCGCCGTGCACTCGATGCACATCCAATCACAGAGCAGTAATTATTATTGGAGCGCTTCTTCATGAATGCACCGGACGGACTTTTTTTACCTGACGAACAATCACGCGCGGACAAGCGCAACATTGCCATTCAACGCGTTGGGGTGCGCGCGATCAAACACCCGATCATTGTGGAAACACTGGAAGGCCCTCAACCATCTGTGGCCACCATCGACATGTCAGTGTTTCTGCCCAGCGATGTGAAAGGCACGCACATGTCGCGTTTCCTTGAAATTCTTCAAACCCAGGAAAGCGCCCTCACGCCGGTGGGCATGAAACAAATGATGCGGGACATGCTTCAACGCCTGGACTCCAACGCCGGCACCATCACCATGAAGTTTCCCTACTTCGTGCGCAAGGTTGCACCCGTGTCGGGTGTCGCCAGCTTGCTGGACTATGAGGTGACCCTGGAAGCGGACAACAATGGCGACAAAAACACGGATGTGTTTATGACCGTGGTGGTGCCTGTGACCAGCCTGTGCCCCTGCTCCAAGAAAATTTCCGAGTATGGCGCGCACAACCAACGCAGCCACATCACGATTCGCGCCCTGGTGGCCGATGGCATCGCTGTCGAAGAATTGATTCGCATGGCTGAAGAATCGGCTTCTTGCGAACTGTGGGGCTTGCTCAAGCGCCCAGACGAAAAATATGTCACCGAGCGCGCTTACGACAACCCGAAATTTGTTGAAGACCTGGTTCGTGATGTTGCCATTCGCCTGAGGGCCAGCAAAAAGGTTTTGGCTTACAAGATTGAAAGTGAAAACTTTGAATCGATCCACAATCACTCAGCAGTTGCATGGATTGAAGAAGACAAACGCAAACAAAATTAGTCGGTAACCTGGCTCTGGCTCGAAAAGCCAGAGTCAATTTCACTTACTGCAGTAAATAAAAGGTTAGGATGCTGGTGAATACCCTTGCTTTTTTTAACCCTGAGTACACATGATCAAGAATTCAAAAGAATTACTGCCCAAAGTCGCCATTGTGGGTGGAGGAATTTCTGGCCTTACCGCCGCTTATGCCCTGCGCGAACATGCACACACGACGTTGTTTGAAGCCAATGATTATATTGGGGGCCACACCAACACCGTAGACATTGAAGTCGAGGGAAAACAGGTTGCCGTAGACACTGGCTTTTTGGTGTACAACGAGCGCACCTACCCCAACCTGATTCGCCTGTTTGATGAACTTGCGGTAGAAACCGTGGAATCGGACATGTCCTTTTCAGTGTGTTTGCCTGAGTTGAATATTGAATGGGCAGGCACGAACCTGAACACTGTATTTGCGCAGCGCCGAAATTTGTTGCGCCCGCGTTTTATTCGCATGTTGCTGGATATTTTGCGCTTCAACAAAGAAGCCACTGCGATGGTGGCCGACTCTGGCCGAGCAGCACTCTTTCAAAGCAAAGCGAAAATGCAGTTGGGCGACTACCTGATCGAGGAAAAATACAGTGCAGAGTTCCGCGACTGGTATTTGATTCCCATGGCTGCGGCCATTTGGTCTTGCCCCAGCGAGCAGATGCTGGCGTTCCCTCTGGCCACATTCATTCAGTTTTGTCACAACCACGGTTTGCTGCAAGTTAATGACCGGCCCAAGTGGTTCACTGTGAAAAACGGTGCGCGCAATTACGTGCAAAAAATATTGCCTTTCGTCGACGAAGTGCACCACAGCACCCCTGTGCTGGAAGTCAATTCCACAGGTGCAAAACCGATCGTAAAAACCAAACTGGGCGACCTGGAATTTGACCATGTAATAATGGCATGCCACAGCGATGAAGCACTGGGCATGCTCAAGGGCAACGACCTGCAAAAAAACCAGCTTGAACACATTAAATACCAACCCAATGTGGCCTTCTTGCACACAGATGTGAAACTGATGCCCAAAACCCGCAGTACGTGGTCATCCTGGAACTACTTGAGCGACGTGTTGAATCCCCAACCCAGTGTGTCGGTAACCTACTGGAGCAACCTGCTTCAACCTTTGCCAGTGAAAAAACCGATTTTCGTGACGCTGAACCCGATTATCCAGCCTGATGCAAAGCAGGTATTCCGGGAAATTCATTATTCCCACCCCGTGTTTGACGTGCCAGCGGTTCAGGCTCAACAGGCCCTGACCGAACTTCAGGGCTTGAACAATGTCTATTTGGCAGGTGCCTGGATGAAATACGGCTTTCACGAAGACGGGCATACGTCAGGCTTGAACGCCGCACGCGCAGTGATCGACAAGTTGGCAAAAACCAGACAAAAGGCGGCTTGATGGCGCAGGGGCGTTTTCAACTCAACGAAGTAAAACTGGCCTGGGGCTTGGTGAAGCATCACCGGGCACTTCCCAAGGCCAACGGCTTTACTGCGGGTGCCTGCTTTGTACGCCTTGTTTTTTCGACGCAATCCGATTCAAAACCCACACATGCCTACCCGGTGATTGACGGCAAAGGCTTGGTGTCGGTTTCGGCACGCAATTACGGGTTTGAGCCGCACACCTTGAAATTTCCTGAGTTTGTCAGCCAGTTGGTGAGCAAAGTTGAACAGGAAACGGGTATGGCACTGCAAGGCCCAGTGCATTTGCACACCTTTCCCAAGGTGTTGGGCTATGTGTTCAACCCAGTCAGTTTTTGGTATTTCCACGATGAGGCGCAACAGTGCCGCGCTGTCATGTGTGAAGTGAACAACACCTTTGGTGAAAGACATTTTTATTTGCTAACGGCCCCGGAAAGCAAAGCACCACTGAACAAAGGCATGCTGCTGCATGCCCGAAAAGAATTTCACGTGTCGCCGTTTTTCCCGGTGTCAGGGCGCTATGAGTTCAGGTTTGTGAGCAACGCAGACCGCATCATGGCGCGCATTAATTACTTTGAAGGATCGGTTCAACAGCTCAGCACCAGCGTGAGCGGAGAACTGATGCATCCAAGCACCCTGCTTTGGGGTAAAACCTTATTGAAATACGGCTGGTTTACATTGGCCGTAATTGCAAAAATTCATTGGCAAGCGGTGAAACTGCTGTTTAAAGGCGCGAAGTTTCATGGCAAGCCTGCCCCACCCCGTCAAACAATTACGCAGACTGAACTCGAAGCATGACTCAAGCCATTACTTTTTCCCAGTTCCAACTGCCCAGCCACGCACCTTCGTCGGCACAGTGGACCCTGAAATTGCTGACCAAACTGAAAAAAGGTCGCCTGGAGATTGTGACTCCTGAAGGGGTTCACCTGTTGTTTGGGGGCGAAGAAGACCAACCCAGCGCGAAAATCAAACTGAACTCGTGGGCTGTGTGCCAAAGGGCCTTGAAGGCCGGGGACATCGGCTTTGCTGAAGCCTACATCGCGGGCGAATGGGAAACTCAGGATATAGCCTCTATTCTTGGCGTGTTTCTGGAAAACCGCAAAGCTGTTGAAACAGTTATTTATGGCAGTTTTCTGGGCAGTATTGCCTACAAAATAAAACACCTGTTGAACCGCAACACCAAAGCACAGGCCAAGAAAAACATTCATGCCCATTACGACTTGGGCAACCCGTTTTACCAGTTGTGGCTAGACCCCACAATGACCTACTCCAGTGCACTGTTTGACGGTGACACCAGCCTGAGCCTGGAGCAGGCGCAACACGCCAAGTACCAGGCCATGCTCAACTACCTGACCCCCAAGTCCGGGGAGCAGGTTTTGGAAATTGGTTGTGGTTGGGGTGGTTTTGCCGAGAAAGCCTGTGCGGCAGGCGCCAACCTGGTGGGCCTGACCTTGTCGACCGAACAACTGGCTTATGCCAAAGCGCGGTTGGCCAAACAGGGTTTTGCAGATCAAGCGGACTTCCGCCTGCAGGATTACCGCGATTGTCGCGGTCAGTTCGACCACATTGCCTCGATTGAAATGTTTGAAGCCGTGGGTGAAGAATACTGGCCAGCCTACTTCCAGTCGGTCAATCGCCTGCTGAAGAAGGGCGGTAAAGCAGCCATTCAAACGATTGTGATTCAAGACGAGTTGTTTGACCGTTACCGCAAAGGTACCGATTTTATTCAGCAGTATATTTTCCCGGGCGGCATGCTGCCCTCTCCAGCCAAATTCAGAGCCATGGCAGAGAAGCACGGTTTGCGCGTGGTGTCGGAAAAAGCCTTTGGAAAAGACTATGCTGAAACATTGCGCAGGTGGCGAGTGCAATTCATGAAAACGCTGGAACAGGTAAAAAACCAGGGCTTTGACGATCCATTTATTCGCACCTGGGAATTTTATCTGGCCTATTGCGAAGCCGGGTTTGAATATGAAAGCACCGATGTCATTCAGTTTTACCTCGAGAAGGTGGAGAATCAATGAAGTTGTTTCAGGTTCGGTTCATTCAACGCGCGTTGCTGTGCCTGGCCCTTCTGGGCACAGCCCCCTTGGCGCTGGCCAACAGCAACTTGAACGCCCCGCCCAAACAGGTCACGCAAACCATTGAAAATGCGAAGCTGATGGGCTACGGCACGCTACGGTGGTTTGGTTTGCGTGTGTACGATGGGCAATTGTGGTCCAACGCCGACCCCGAAGGCTTTAATTACAAGCGTGACCCCTCTTGGCTTGAACTGAAATACGCTCGCGATTTTGACGGCAGCGATATTGCCGAGCGCAGCATTGATGAAATGGAAGAAATTGGTGCGGGCACCGAAGTACAGCGCCAAGGCTGGCTGTTGAAACTGAACGAGATTTTTCCGGACGTAAAAAAAGGCCACACCTTGAGTGCCTTGTTTACACCGGGCAAAGGGGTTCAGTTTTTTCGCAATGGCTTGCCTTTGGCCAAAGTGGACGACCCCGAGCTGGCCGAAGCCTTTATGGGTATTTGGCTGGATCCAAAAACTTCAGCGCCTGAAATGCGCCGCGAATTGATCGGCTTAAAACGCTGATACGGCTGCGCCGACATGATCCAACCGCCCCGCACCAGCGCCAAAGACCTGCTGAATTACGGCCTTCTGGGCTGGGCCCTGGGCGCCGTGGCTGTGCCCATCTACATTCAGGTACCCTACCTGTACTCCCGCATTTACGAAGTGCCATCCGCATGGGTGGGCGTTATCCTGCTGCTGTCACGGTTACTGGATGCTGTACTCGACCCCGCAATTGGCCTGTGGGTAGACCGCCGAAGTGGTCAGGGAAACCGCTACGCCTTGCCCTTGTTGCTGGCGGTGCCTTTGTTGTTATTGGGCATGGCGGGTGTATTTTTCCCGCTGGGAAGCACACCCACTGAATATGCGGCCAGCCTCATGGTCAGTTTGATTGTGGTACATCTTGGCTACAGCTTTGCCAGCATTGCTTACCAGGCCTGGGGGGCTGAACTGGGCCACACCGACAAAGAACGCTCTACTTATGTGGCAGTGCGTGAAGGCGTAGGCATTCTGGGTGTGGTGTTTGCCGTGTCGCTGGCACTTGAAACGAATGCAGGACTGATCTTCACGGTGTTCGCCGTGATGCTGGTGCTGGGTATGTTTTTGTTGCTGAAGTATTCGCCACAACCCGACCGAACAGCTCAACAGGGTTTTCAGCACACTGCCAACCCATTGGCTCAAACATTCAACAATGCGCAAGCCAGCGTGGCCGCTGCGATTCGCAAAGGCTTTGCCGACATCGTGCAACCGTTGCGCCGACAAAACTTCCGCAAGTTAATGGGAGTATTTTTGTGCAACGGGTTGGCCGCTGCACTGCCGGCCACGCTGGTGCCTTTTTACATGCGCGACCGCCTGGGCTTGGGCGATTCTGATCAATGGGTGCTGGCTGTTTACTTTTTGGTTGGCGCAGCGTCCACGGTATTCTGGGTGTGGCTGGCCAGCAAAATTGGTCTGGCGCGTTCTTGGTTGTTGGGCATGGTGCTGTCCATCCCCGCCTTCATCGTTGTGATTGCCTTGGGTGAAGGTGATCTGGCTGGCTATCTGTTTGTATGCATTGTCACTGGCTTCGCGTTGGGCGCCGATTTGTCGCTACCCGCAGCCTTGGTCGCCCGCTTGATCGAGGAAAACGGCGAGCGAGGCAAAACCGAAGGCACTTACTTTGGTCTTTGGAACTGGATCAACAAATTCAACCTGGCCTTGGCACCCAGCTTTGCACTGGGCACCTTGCAGTGGTTCAGCTATTCAGCGGACATGGCAAAAACCGAGTCTTATCAAAACATGGGTTTGCTGCAACAACTGGCCAACGACCCGCTGCTGTGGGTTTACGCCTTGGTGCCCTGTGCCCTGAAGTTGCTGGCCATTGTGTTGCTGGGCCGCAGCGGCCTGGCCAGCCTGAACCGAACAACAAGTAATACCGCAATTGGGAGTACCGCATGACTATCGCAAAGCAATGGGCAAAACAATGGGCACGCAAACTGCAACTGGGCTTCCTTGCCTTGGCTGGTGCGTTGATTTTAACCGCGTGCGCGAGCCCGCAACCCGCAGACTATGCACAGGAAAAACCGGTGCTTGACCTGAAAGAATATTTCAATGGCACCATTGATGCGTGGGGTGTGTTTCAGGACCGTTCTGGCAAAGTTGTCAAGCGTTTCACCGTGGTCATGAAATGCACCTGGGATGGCAATACTGGCGTACTGGATGAAGACTTTGTTTACTCCGATGGCACCACCCAAAAACGGGTGTGGACATTGAAGAAAGACGGTAACAAGTACACCGGCACCGCAGGCGACGTTCTGGGGCAAGCCAACGGTGAAACTTCTGGCAACGCATTTCAGTGGAAATACACCATGCTGCTGCCAGTCGATGGCACCACCTACGAAGTGCAGTTCGATGACTGGATGTACCAGATGGACGACAAGGTGATGCTGAACCGGGCCACCATGAGTAAATTTGGCATCGAATTGGGCGAAGTGCTGTTGAGCTTTCGCAAACGAGATTAAGAAGGAACCCGCATGAGCTTTAACCCGAAACTGACCCAGTGGAAAAACAAGCGGGTGTGGCTGGTGGGCGCATCCACCGGTATTGGCGAGGCCTTGGCACGTCAGCTGGACCAGCTGGGTTGCAAACAAATGTTGTCGGCGCGCAGTGCCGACAAACTAACCACACTGGCAGGTGAGCTGCAACACGCCACCGCCCTGCCCCTGGATATTACCCAACAAGCCGCAGTGAAAACGGCTTTCGACAATGTCATGGCCGCTTGGGGTGGTGTGGATTTGATCGTGCTAATGGCAGGCACTTACTCGGAGATGTCGGTTGCTGAATTCGACATTGAAAAAGTAAAACAACAAATTGATGTCAACCTGAACGGCACCATGTATGTGCTGGCCAATGCACTACCCAAGCTGCTTGAACAGAAGTCGGGGCACCTGGCCATCGTCTCGAGTGTGGCGGGTTATCGGGGTTTGCCAAACTCACTGGCCTATGGCCCCACCAAGGCGGCATTGATCAATCTGGCCGAGGCCTTGCATGTGGAATTACAACCTCACCATGTGGGCGTGAGTGTGGTGAACCCAGGCTTTGTAGACACGCCGCTGACCCGCAAAAACACCTTTCCCATGCCATTTTTGATTACTGCAGAAAAAGCGGCACAGGAAATTATTACAGGGCTGGAAAAAGGTGAGTTCGAAATTCATTTCCCCAAAGCATTCACACGTACCCTGCGTACCTTGCGCATACTGCCTTATTCACTGTACTTTGCTGCAGTGCGCAAACTGACTGCGAACAAAAACAAAGCGGAACTGGGTCATGAGCAAAGTAAATAACACCGCCCACAAAACAGGTGGCCTGGCTCCGCTGGATCGTCAGCAGTTGTCCGAACCCTTGCGCAGATTAATCGATTTTTTTGAGCACCTCACTGAGCAAACCGTGGCTGACATGCCCAGGTTTTACGCGGGTGACGCCTATTTCAAAGACCCGTTCAACGAAGTGAACCGGGTAGAAGACATCGCCCGTATTTTTGGCGAGATGTTCCATCAGGTGGACAACCCGCGCTTTGTAGTGCACACCGCGTTTCAATCGGGTCAACAAGTGTTCATGGCTTGGGACTTCCTGTTCGAGATGAAGCGCTTCAAGGTGGGGCAAGTGCAGTGCATCAAAGGATCGTCGCACCTGCAGTTGAACCAAAATGGCCTTGTGCAGTCACACAGGGACTATTGGGACACAGCTGAGGAGCTGTACGAGAAGATCCCGGTGCTGGGGGGACTGATGCGCTGGTTGAAAAAACAGGCAGGCTGAAAGCCTGAATTCGACCTGTTTCGGCGTACACATGTGCACATAAATGCCATGTGTCACCAAATCTTCATGCGCTTCATGACATGTCTTGTTAAAATCACAAAGTCGAATTTATTCAGTGAAGGTGGAGCAACATGTTGTATCCAGAGTTATTCAGGTCGTTGGAGTCCGTTCGTTGGAACATGGAAAAGGACATCAACTGGGATCAGTTTGATGCCTCCAAGTTGTCTGAAGAACAGGCCCAAACCATCAAAATGAACGCCATTACCGAGTGGTCGGCTTTGCCCGCTACCGAAATGTTTTTGCGTGATAACAAACACGACAGCGACTTCTCTGCCTTTATGTCCATTTGGTTTTTTGAGGAGCAAAAGCACTCACTGGTGTTGATGGAATATTTGCGCCGTTTCCGCCCCGACTTGCTGCCCACAGAAGAAGAGCTGCACGCTGTGCGCTTTGAATTTGACCCGGCACCACCCCTTGAAACACTGATGCTGCACTTCTGCGGCGAAATTCGATTGAACCATTGGTACCGCTGCGCCTCAGATTGGCATACAGAGCCGGTGATCAAGCAAATTTACAAAATCATTTCACATGACGAGGCACGTCACGGTGGTGCTTACCTGCGCTACATGAAAAAAGCCTTGGTCGAAGTGGGCGATGGTGCACGTGCTGCATTCAGTAAAATTGGCGTGCTCATGGCCTCGGCCCGTCGCACACAAAAACCATTGCACCCCACCAATTTGCATGTGAACAAAGACCTGTTCCCGAACGACACCGTACAAAGCCGCTTGCCCGATCCGGATTGGCTGGAAAACTGGCTGGATGGTCAAATTCGCTTTGACGCCGACTGGGAAAAGAAAGTGATTGACCGCATTTTGCACAACATGAGCTTGCTGTTTGAACGCACTTTTGAATCGGTGCAGGACTTGAACCGCTACCGCAAGGAAGTCATGGCGCGTTTGGGCGCAACCGAACCGCCTGTTGGCAACGCAGCCTGATTAGATTGCACCATGACAACAACCGGAAAACCGGCACGCTTTGAAAAAAAAGTGTGCCACCCCAGCGAACTCGCTGAACGCGCACAGCGACTCAAAGGCCCCGTGGTTTTTACCAACGGGGTTTTTGATTTGTTGCACCGTGGGCATGTCACTTACCTGGACCAAGCCGCGCAAGAAGGCCAGAGCCTGATCGTGGCAGTCAATTCGGATGAATCCGTCAAACGCTTGGGCAAGGGACCAGACCGTCCCATCAACACCCAAGTGGATCGCATGCATGTACTGGCCGCGCTGGAGTGCGTAGCTTTGGTCACCTACTTCGAAGAAGACACGCCTTTGAATGCAATTCTGGCGGCGCGCCCGGATGTACTGGTAAAAGGTGGCGATTGGCCCGTTGAAAAGATGGTGGGGGCAAAAGAGGTGCAAAGCTGGGGAGGCACGGCACTGTCTATCGCGTTTGAGCACGAGCGCAGCACCACCGCCACGCTCGAGAAAATCCGCAAACTTTAAGGCTGCTGAACCGGTTGAACACCTGCCTGTGCAAATTGCTCAGGCAGACTGGCCACGTGCAATGTGGTGGTGGGAAAAGCAATTTCAGCGCCGTGCTGTTCAATAATTTCAGCGATTTTCAGCAACACGTCTTGCTTCACCTCGTGGTATTTCACCCAAATGGTAGTTTTCGTGAAGGTGTACACCATCAAGTTAACGCTTGAGTCAGCAAACTGATTCAGATTCACAATCAAGGTTTGATTGTCATCAATTTCGTCGTGCTCAATCAACATGCGCTTGACCGAATCAACAATACTGCGCACCTGTTGCAAATCCTCATAACGCACACCCACCGTTTCCTGAATTCGACGGTGCGTCATGCGCGACGGGTTTTCAAGTGAAATTGTGCTGAAAGTGGCGTTGGGCACATACAGCGGGCGCTTGTCAAAGGTGCGTATGCGCGTGAGTCGCCAGCCGATGTGCTCTACGGTGCCTTCGATATTTTTGTCGGGTGAACGTACCCAGTCACCCACCACAAACGGTCGATCCATGTACACAGTCAGACCACCAAAAAAATTCGCCAGTAAGTCTTTCGCGGCAAAACCCACTGCAATACCACCCACTCCGCCGAATGCAAGTACACCCGAAATACTGAACCCCAGATTTTGAAGAATCACCAAGACAGCGGTAATGACAATGGAGGCGCGAAGCAACTTGCCGATGGCGCTGGCTGTGGTGGCGTCCAGCGGTTCTTTCACTCTATCCGGGCTTTGAAGTGCAAGCTCGAATCGTTTGGTCAAACCAAACAGGAACCAGGTAATCAATACAATCACACCCACCCTGCGAACTGGGTCGATGAATTCAAAGATTTCCGCGTTGCTCGCGGTATGTGTGATTCTGGCAGCCCAGGAAATACCAAGTAACCAGATCAGAATCTTCAGTGGCTTACGGGCGCTTTCGAGGAACACATCGTCCCAGGGATTGTTTGATCTTTCAGCAAGTCGACCCAAGCGATTGAAAACCAAACCCACGGTGTAACTGACCAAAAGGGTCAGAAATACAACCATAAAAACCTGGTACACCCAAGTGTTGTAAGCAAACACTTTGCTGGGCACACCCAAGCTGACAAGCCATTCTTGCAGGCTGGAAAAATTCATGACTACTTTTTGTTGGTATCGAAAAGAAACAGTGTAGAGAACCTGAACAGCAAAAATGCCCCCGAAGGAGCATTTTTGAACACTGCGTTTTGAAAGACTGAATGAAACAGCAAATTACTTCTTGTCAGCCTTCAGCTTGCCGCCAGCTTTCACATCGGCTTTTACGTCTGCCTTGGCTTTCACGTCGGCGGCAGACTCAAGCTGACCTGTGCGCTTGCCCACTTCACCTTTGGCTTCAGAATGCAAGGCACCTGCTTCACTGCGCATTTCATCGCCCTGAGACTTGGCGCCTTTCACGGCCGCACTGGACTTGCCTTTCAAGTCAGCATTGGCGTTGGCATCGGCTTTGGCTTTGGCTTTGGCGTCTGCATTCAGAGAAACTCCGGGCACTTCAGCCTTTACGCCTACACCTGTGTTCACACCCAAGCCCACCGCCATGGCGGAAGCGGAAAACATCAGGGCACTGCTCAGTACGGCAAATTTCAAGGTATTTTTATTCATGGTTAAAGTCCCCTATTGAATGTTGTTTGGGAACACAAATAACGGTTATGTTCCTGGAGTGGTTGACGGCTTTTTCCAGAACTCGCTTTTGGCGACAGCCGGATCAGGATCGGGCCAAGCCAGGCCCATGCGCTCCAGTGTGCCCACCAAAATTTCAGCCACCAGCATGTTTCGAAAGCCTTTGTGATCGGCGGGAATAATCCACCAAGGTGCCTGCTTAGTACAGGTTTTTTCCAGAACCTGTTCGTAGGCATTGGCATACATGCTGTAGTTCTCGCCACAATGAAGATCTTTTTCAGTCAGCTTCCAGCGCTTGTCGGGCGTTTCCCAGCGTTCAATCATGCGTTGATGCTGTTCTTCACGGGAAATATTCAGGAATATTTTCAAGACCGTGGTTCCGGTTTCAACCAAGAGTCGTTCAAAGTCGTTCGCTTGGCGAATACGTTCATCGATCCAGGTGGCTGAGACATTGTCTTGAATAATCGGCATGATGATGCCGTCGTAATGTGAGCGGTTAAAAATCACCGATTGACCCGCGCCGGGCACGTGGGGATGAACACGCCACAAAAAATCATGAGCCGCTTCCTGCTCGGAAGGCTCTTTGAAAGACACCATACGCAAAGCCATGGGGTGCACTGAACGCATAATGGCACGGGCTGCACCGTCTTTGCCGGCGGTGTCCATGCCTTGAAGAATCACAAGCAGTTTGTGCTCACCTTGTGCATACAGACAGGTCAGCAGGTGGTTAAGGCGCTCCGACAATTGATCGACGCGCTCGTGCATGTCTTCTTTGGAAGGCATGTCGCCATAACGCGTTGGCCATTGACGCAAGCGAACTGCCTTGCCGTTGACCATGCAGGCCTGGCCTAAGATTTCCCACTGGCTCTCGGGCACCAAAGCATCAGGCAATACTTTTTCGGAGCGCTTGGTTTCCTTGCGTTTGGTGACTTTGGTTTCAGGTTTGTTGTCTGCTTTGGTCATGCTGATCCAGGTTGTGCTTGTTTTCCACGGACTTTTGAATCTCGAACCGCACTTGTTCAAATGATTG